>NZ_QTVP01000020.1:0-43305 GCF_003460645.1 Faecalibacterium sp. OF04-11AC
CGTTCCTGCTCCACCGCAAGGCCCCCGTCCCGGCTGCCTCGGCGGCGTCCGCCCTGCCCGCGGCTTCCAGCACGGCGGCCAGCGAGGCCGCCACCAACGGCCTGTTCGGCAAAAACGAGGCGGCTTCTTCTGCTGTTTCGTCGGAACCGGCTGCCCCGGACAACGCCCTGGGCCTGACGGCAGAGGAGGCCAGCGCCATGCTGGCCGACCCGCTGATGGTGCTGGTGAACCACGCCAACAAGATGCCGGACAACTACACGTTTGATACCAAGGAGTGCGGCTCCTCTACCTCGGTGAATAAAACGCTCCAGACCGTGGCCTGCGACGCCTTTCTGGCCATGCAGAAAGCCGCTGCCGCCGACGGCGTGACCGTCTGGATGCAGAGCGGCTACCGCAGCGTCTCCTACCAGACCAAGCTCTATGAGCGGAAGACCCAGTATTACCGCGACAAGGGCTATGACGAGGCCACCGCCAAGGAAAAAGCCGCCGCCATCGTCAACCCGCCGGGCTACTCCGAGCACAACTGCGGCCTGGCCGCCGACCTGAACAGCCCGGAGCACACCGGCCTGGACGAGGGTTTTGAAAACACGGCCGCGTTCCGCTGGCTGTGTGAGCACGCCGCCGAGTATGGCTTTATCCTGCGTTACCCCCAGGGGGCCGAGGATGCCACCGAGATCACCTACGAGCCCTGGCACTGGCGGTATGTGGGCCCGGAGAACGCCGCCAAGATCAACGCAAGCGGCCTGTGCTTTGAGGACTATATCGCCGCCCTGCAGTCCATTGCCGCCTGATGGGCAGACTGCACAAAATATTCCGGTGAACTTTCGGCAAAAGTTATGTCCGCCCCTTTGCATTTCCGGAGCCGATATGGTAAACTAACAGTGGTCTGCCCCTGCGGCAGGCTCAATCCATAAAAGAAGGAATAATCCATGAAAATTCGTGCAAAAATGATCTTATCCACTGCCGCTGTCGCCCTGAGCTGTGCTCTGCTGGCAGGCTGCGGCGGTTCCTCTTCTTCCTCTGCTCCGGCGGCCTCCTCTCAGGCTGCTTCCAGCGTGGCAAGCCCGGCTGTTTCCGAGGCCGCCAGCGCCACGGCAGAGGGCACCAACGGCACCGACGCCCTGGACGACGCCGTGAACACCCTGCTGGACACCAACCCCATCTCCAACCAGTTTGAGATCGCCGCCATGAACATCGAGTACGATTTCGGCATCCAGGCCGACGACATCACCAGCTACAAGGGCGTCAAGAGCAACGATAACGGCGACGCCGGCCTCGTGCTGGTCATCCAGGCCGCCGCGGGCAAGGCCCAGAACGTCGTGGACGCGCTGACCACCTATCAGAAAGATCAGGTAGCGTTCTACGGCAACTACGCCGAGTTTGCACAGGCCCAGTCCAATGTGGAGAATGCCGTCATCGGCAGCAATGACAGCGACCTTGTGGTCATGGTCATCGCCTCCAACGAGTGCTCCGCGGACCTGAGCAGCGCCGTGGACAGCGTCCTCGGCAAATAAGCAGCTTTTCTTCGGCCGGTGCCATCTGCGGCATCGGTCTTTTTCATCACCACAAAAAGGAGCTGACGCCGTGGTTTTCAGCACCATCCTGTTTTTATTCCGGTTCCTCCCCATCACGCTGGCGCTGTACTATCTCGCGCCGGCAAAGCTCAAAAATACCGTTCTGTTCCTGTGCAGCCTCGTGTTTTACTGCTGGGGCGAGGTGCGCTTTTTCCCCATCATGATCGCTCTCATCCTCCTCAACTACCTCTGCGGTCTGGGGCTGGAACGGTTCGACGGCAGCGAGCCCGCCCGCAAATTCTTCCTGCTGGCAGGCCTTGTGGGCAGCCTGGGGATGCTGTTTTATTTCAAATACGCAAACTTTGTGCTCAGCAGTGCCAACGCTCTGCTGGGGACAAGCTTTTCCCCCATCCAGGGCATCAGCACCCTGCCGCTGGGCATCAGCTTCTATACGTTCCAGACGCTCTCCTATACCATCGACGTCTACCGCCGGGACGTAAAGACGGAGCACAACATCATTGATTTCGGCGCGTATGTCGTCATGTTCCCCCAGCTCATCGCGGGCCCCATCGTCAAGTACCGGGACGTGGCGGCCCAGCTGCATGTGACTCATGGCCGCTACAACCTCAAGCAGATCGAGGATGGCATGACCCTGTTCACGTTCGGCCTCGCCAAAAAAGTCCTGCTGGCGGACACCATCGGTGCCCTCTGGACCGACATCATCGGCATTGCGGACAGCCCCTCCACCACGTTCGTGGGGCTTGCCAACGCCTCCACGGCGCTGGTCTGGCTGGGCGTCATTGCCTACTCGCTCCAGCTCTACTTTGATTTTTCCGGCTACTCCATGATGGGCATTGGCATGGGCAAGATGCTGGGATTCGATTTCCCCCAGAACTTCAACTACCCCTACATCTCCGCCTCCATCACCGAATTCTGGCGGCGCTGGCACATGACCCTTTCCGGCTGGTTCCGGGAGTATGTGTATATCCCCCTGGGCGGAAACCGCAAGGGCCTCAAGCGGCAGATCTTCAACCTGTTTGTGGTCGAGCTGCTCACCGGCATCTGGCACGGTGCCAACTGGAATTTCATCTGCTGGGGCCTGTATTACTTTGTGCTGCTGGCCATCGAGAAGCTGTTCCTGCTCCAATACCTGCAAAAGGGGAATGTCTGGCCCCACATCTACACCCTCTTCCTCGTGGTGGTGGGCTGGGCCATGTTTGTGGGCAACGACACCGGCGTCTCGTTCGGGCTGCTGTTCCAGAAGCTCTTTGTCCCCTCGGGCGGCGTGTCGCCCTTCTATTTCCTGCGCAATTACGGCGTGCTGCTGGCCGTCTCGGTGGTCTGCTGCACCCCACTCATTGAAAAGCTCTGGAACCTGCTGCGCCGCCGCACCCTGACCCGGGTGGCTACCATCCTTGTGCTGCTGGTGGTCTCCACGGCCTATGTCGTGGGCAGCACCAACAGCCCGTTCCTGTATTTCAACTTCTAAAAGGGAGGCATTTTTGATGGAAAAACATAACAAAAAACGCGCCTCCCTGCGGCAGTACCCGGTGCTGCTGGCGTTCGGGCTGTTCTTCCTTGGGCTGTTCGTGCTGGATCTCGTCACACCGGACCGCGCCTACAGTGAGCTGGAAAACACCACCCTCGCCCAGCGGCCCAAGCTCACCGCTCCCACGGCAGACGGGCTGAACAATTACTTTACCGGCTACACCAAGTATGTCAAAGATCAGGTGTTTGGCCGGGACGAGTGGATCAGCCTGCAGAGCTTTGTGGAGACAGCCCTCTTCCAGAAGACCGAGAACGGCGGCATCCTGCTGGGCAAAGAACACCAGATGTTCCCCCGCACTTACAGCCTGCTCTCCAGCGAGACCCGCGCTCTGCCCAAGAACACCGCCGCCCTGGAATCCCTCTGCCAGCGCTATCCGGGCAAGGTCAACGTGATGCTGGTGCCTGCGGCCTCCGTGATCTACCCGGAGAACGTCCCTGCGGGCGCCCCGCTCCTCAATGAGGAACCGTATCTCGACCAGCTTTCCAGCGCCGTACAGGCCGCCGGAGGCCGCTTTGTGGACGTGCGGGATCCCCTGCGCAGCCACAAGGACGAATATCTCTACTACCGCACCGACCACCACTGGACAAGCCTGGGGGCATACTACGCCTACAGCCAGCTCTGCGAGGCACTGGGCCTGACGCCCTTTGACCCCGCTGCCCACACGGCCCTGACGCGGGATGGCTTCTATGGCACCCACTATTCCAAGGCCCGCACCTGGAACGCCGTGCCGGACACCATCACCTACTACGAACTGCAGAACGCCCTGACCATCTGGAACGTCACCGGCCCCGGCCAGCCCACCGAGGGCACCACCACCGGCCTGTACGACACCGACAAGCTGAATGTCTACGACAAATACGCCATGTTCCTCCACGGCAACAACGGCCTGAGCCGGGTGGAGGGCGACGGCAGCGGAAAGATCCTCGTCATCAAGGACAGCTACGCCAACTGCTTTGTGCCCTACCTGACGGCCAATTACGCTGCCGTGGATGTGGTGGATTTCCGCAACTACAACTACGGGCTGGACCAGCTCATCGCCGACAACGACTATGACCAGATCCTCGTGCTGTACAGCTTTGACAGCTTCAAGGGTGACCCCTACCTCTACCGGGCGGGCGTTGCAGGCTAAGTTCGAGAATTATTGCAGTGCTTTTTCACAAATTTTGGAAAGCTTTTTCATGCGAGTTCCCGTTTTTGCACCATTCGTTCCCAAATCTCTTGCAGAAACCACCCCCCTGTAGTAGAATGAAACTATCAGAGGGAAACTTTCCGCCACAGGTCTCCCGGTACAGCGCTTTGGCTGGCCCGGGGCCCGGCTTCATTGCAAATCATTTGTAAAGGAGTAATACACTATGACCAACAAACTGAATCTCCCTGCCAGCTATGCAGTCATGAACGAGGAGGAAATGACTTATACCCAGGGCGGCGGTGCTCTTGGTACAGCCGCCACCGTGGTGGGTGCCGTGGTACTGGGCTCCAGCTACCTGTGGGGCATCTCCCAGGCCAGGGACTGGCTGAGTGTCAAGAAGAACCGTGAGGGCAATTTCCTCACCGTGGCAGGCCGCGCTTCGGACGCCATCGCCGCTGATATGGCAAAATCCCCCGCCAACTTCCTGCGCGACGGTGTTTCCACCGCCATGGTGGTAGCCTTTGCCCCCCTGAGCGCCATCCTGCTCATCCTGTGATCCCCTTTCCCCTGCTCTTACGGAACGCACGATGCTTTTCTGCATCGTTTGGCTTTTGCTTTCAAAGGAGTATTACTATGGAGACCACGATGATGTATCCTGCGGCTTATTGTGTCATGACCGAAGAAGAAATGACCTATACCGAAGGCGGTGCCAATCTTCTTCAGGCTGTCTGCGCGGTCGCCGTCCCGGTTTACGGCTGGCTCGCAGGCGTTTCTGCCATCCGCGACTATCGCAAAGCACATCCGACCAACTGGACCAGCACCGGCATCGATGCATGGAACAAGTACATGGATAAGAGCCTCCCGAACACCATTTACGGTGCAGGCTGTGCTTTCTGGACAGCTTCTTCCTGCTTCACCGGCGTCGGCCTGCTCGTCAATGCGCTCATCATCCTTTCGTAACCATTCTTTTCTCCAAAGCATCCAGGCATAACAGAAAGAGCTGAGACCCGTTGGATCTCAGCTCTTTCTGTTTTATACTCAGTTCTGCGCTACCATGTGGATGAGGACCGCGCCCTGGCTCATGTCCACTTTGAAGGAAGCACGGCGGGCACCAATGCCAACCTCCAGCTTGGTCTCCGTGCCATCGTTGTTCACCACATACAGATCGTAGCCCTCCACTGCTTCTTTGTTAATATCAATGTTCGCGACGTACTGACTGCTGCAGGTCACCGTCATCACCTTTTCACCGTTGTCCAGTGTGCCCTCATAGACGGTAGTCCCGCTGAAATTGCTGAAGGCATAGTCCACTTCCTCCAACGCTGCCACACCGTTCACCTCTCCACCTTCAGAACAGATAGAGTAGTTGCTCACGGTACCGTCCTCATTCTGGAATCGTGCCAGGATCTTATTCTTTGCACCACCGTCACAGCAGCTGCTGGTGGTGCGGCCCGTCACAGTTGCTGTAGCTGTGGGTTCTGCGGCAAAGCTGCAAACGGCACTTCCCACCAGAACACAGGCAGACAGGCTGAGCATGGCAACTGTTTTTGCAGTACGATTCATCATAGGTCACTTCTCCTTTTATTGCAGTATCATTTCAGAAACGGTTTCATGCAAGGGCTTTCTTGTTTCCCTCGTTCTATGCTAAAGTATGGCATCCGTTCCTTAAAGAAAACCCGATGTTTTCTTTAAGATTGCCTTAATCTGTGTGAAAACTCTGTGGCGCAAAAAGAGCGAAGATCCAATTGAATCTTCGCTCTTTTTGATACACCTTATGTTTTATGCAAACATGTCTTTCAGCCGCTTGAAGAAGCCTTTGCGTTTCTCGTAGTTGTCTTCTTTCAGGGTGCCCTCAAATTTCTTCAGGGCATCGCGCTGGATCTTGTTCAGCTTCTTGGGGATCTCGACCTCGCACTTGACGTACATGTCGCCCCGGCCGCGGCCGTTCAGATACTGGATGCCCTTGCCACGCAGGCGGAACGTGGTGCCGCTCTGGGTGCCCTCGGGCACGGTGTACTCCACCTTGCCGTCAATGGACGGGACGGTGATGTTATCGCCCAGGACAGCCTGGCTGTAGGTGATGGGCACCGTGACCCAGACATCATAGCCATCGCGCTGGAAGAGCGGATCGGGCCGGACGGTGACCATCACGATGACATCACCGGAGGGGCCGCCGTTGGCACCGGCATCGCCCATGCCGCGGAGTGCAAAGCTCTGATCGTCGTCGATGCCCTTGGGGATGGAGACTTCCAGCGTCTTCTTGGTGGCCGTCTTGCCGCTGCCGTGGCAGCTCTTGCAGGGGTTCTTGACCAGCTTGCCCTTGCCGCCGCAGCGGGAGCAGGGCTGCTGGGTCTGCATCACGCCAAAGGGGGTGCGCTGCTGGCGGATGACATAACCGCGGCCGCCGCAATCCGGGCAGGTCTCAGGGCTGGTGCCGGTCGCGCAGCCGGTGCCGTGGCACTCGGTGCACTCCTGCTGGCGGGTGATGGTGATGTTCTTCTTGCAGCCGTGCACGGCCTCGTCAAAGGACAGGGTGATCCGCACGCGGATGTCCTGGCCCTTGCGGGGGGCGTTGGGGTTGGCCTGACGGGACGAACCGCCAAAGCCACCGAAACCGCCGCCGAAGATATCGCCGAAGATGTCGCCCAGATCCACGCCGTCGCCGCCAAAGCCGCCGAAACCGCCCGCGCCCGGGCCGCCGCCGTTCTGTGCCGCATAGCTGGGGTCTACGCCCGCAAAGCCATACTGGTCATAGAGCTGGCGCTTCTTGGGGTCCGAGAGGACCTCGTTTGCCTCATTGACTTCCTTGAATTTTTCCTCGGCGTCTTTATCGCCGGGGTTATAGTCCGGGTGGTATTTCATTGCCAGCTTGCGGTAAGCCTTTTTGATCTCCGCATCCGTGGCGGTCTTGGATACCCCCAGCACTTCGTAGTAATCACGCTTTTCCTGTGCCATATCCACTCACCTCTCAATTAGTCGCACAACCTCCCCATCACAGCAGCGCACTGCTGCTTCTCGCACAGAAAGCTTCCAGCGGTCTGTACAGACCTGCCCGGCCTGCCAAGGGCTCCCCTGTCAGGAGAGCTGGCGAGCGCAGCGAGACTGAGAGTTTTAAACCCACAAAGGCCGCCCCGGCCAAAACCGGAGCGGCTTTTGGGTTGCTTATCGGCCGCCGCACCCTCCGGTTTGGCCGGGTGCCGTGCCGTTTGTGTCAGCGTTTAGACTTCCTTGAAGTCCGCATCCACGACGCCGTCGTCGTTGGGCTTCTGCTGGTTGTTGTTCGCGCCAGCATCGGGGCCGGACTGCTGTGCGCCAGCGGCCTGTGCAGCGGAAGCGGCCTGATACATCTTCTCAAAGACGTGGCTCAGAGCCTCCTGCTTTGCCTTGATGTCGTCGATGGAGCCGGACTGGACAGCAGTCTTGAGCTCGGCCAGCTTTGCTTCCGCCTCGGTCTTGACGTCAGCGGGCATCTTGTCGCCGTTCTCTTTCAGCATCTTCTCGGTCTGGAAGACCATCTGGTCGGCACCGTTGCGGATATCGACCTCTTCACGCTTCTTCTTATCGTCAGCAGCAAACTGCTCAGCTTCCTTGACAGCCTTGTCGATGTCCTCCTTGGACATGTTGGTGGAAGCAGTGATGGTGATGTTCTGCTCCTTGCCGGTGCCCAGGTCCTTGGCGCTGACCTTTACGATGCCATTTGCATCGATATCAAAGGTAACTTCGATCTGAGGCACGCCACGGGGAGCCGGAGCAATGCCATCCAGGTGGAAGACACCCAGGCTCTTGTTGTCGCGGGCAAACTCACGCTCGCCCTGCAGGACGTTGATCTCAACAGAGGGCTGGTTATCCGCGGCAGTGGAGAAGACCTGGCTCTTGTGGGTGGGGATGGTGGTGTTGCGGTCGATGATCTTGGTGCAGACGCCGCCCAGGGTCTCAATGCCCAGGCTCAGCGGGGTGACATCCAGCAGCAGCAGGCCCTTGACGTCGCCCTGCAGGACGCCGCCCTGGATGGCAGCACCGACAGCCACGCACTCATCGGGGTTGATGCCCTTGAACGGCTCGCAGTTGAGCTCTTTCTTCACGGCATCGTAGACAGCGGGGATACGGGTGGAACCACCGACCATCAGGACTTTCTTCAGGTCAGAGGGACGCAGGCCTGCATCCTGCAGAGCCTTGCGGACAGGGCCCATGGTACGATCGACCAGATCAGCGGTCAGCTCATTGAACTTTGCGCGGGTCAGGGTCATATCCAGATGCTTGGGGCCGGTAGCGTCCGCCGTGATGAACGGCAGGTTGATCTGGCTGCTCATCGCGCTGGACAGCTCGATCTTTGCTTTCTCGGCAGCTTCCTTCAGGCGCTGAGCGGCCATTTTGTCCTTGCGCAGGTCGATGCCGTTTTCGGTCTGGAACGCGTCCGCCATCCAGTTGATGATGCGCTCATCGAAGTCATCGCCGCCCAGGTGGGTATCACCATTGGTGGCCAGGACCTCGGTCACGCCGTCGCCCATCTCAATGATGGAGACATCGAACGTGCCGCCGCCCAGATCGTAGACCATGATCTTCTGGTCTTCCTCTTTATCAATGCCGTATGCCAGAGAAGCGGCAGTGGGCTCGTTGATGATACGCTTGACGTTCAGGCCCGCAATGGTGCCGGCGTCCTTGGTTGCCTGACGCTGGCTGTCGTTGAAGTATGCAGGAACCGTGATAACGGCCTCGGTAACAGGCTCGCCCAGGTAAGCCTCCGCATCGGCTTTCAGCTTCTGCAGGATCATTGCGCTGACCTGCTGGGGAGTGTACTCCTTGCCGTTCAGGGTCACCTTGTGGTCGGTGCCCATGAAACGCTTGATGGAAGCAACGGTGTTCTCAGGGTTGGTGATGGCCTGACGCTTTGCGACCTGGCCGACCAGACGGTCGCCGGTCTTGGTAAAGCCGACCACGGACGGGGTGGTGCGGGCACCCTCAGAGTTTGCGATGACGACGGGCTCGCCGCCCTCCATAACAGCCACGCAGCTGTTGGTAGTACCAAGGTCAATACCAATAATCTTACTCATAAATGAAGTCTCCTCTCAATAAAGAACTTGTTTATCTCATGCTTGAGTGAAAAGCGGATGTTTATTTGAACGCTCCTTTGGGAGCGGGGAAGCTTTGCTTACTCGGCCACCACAACGGTTGCATGGCGGACGATCTTGTCGCCCAGCTTATAGCCTTTCTGGTAGACCGTGATGACGGTGCCGCTCTCCTGCCCGTCCGGGGCGGGGATCTGCTGCACGGCGTTCATAAAGTTGGGGTCAAAGGGCTTGCCCAGCGCCTCGATCTCTTCTACATGCAGGGCAGCCAGCGCCTTGGCGGCTTTGTCCAGCGTCATCATCACGCCTTTTTTGTAGTTCTCGTCGGTGGTGGGGGCGTTGGCGGCCATATCCAGCGTGTCCAGGATGGGGATGATCTGGTTCACGGCGAACGAAACGCCATCGTTGAACTTCTGGTCAGCCTCACGGGTGGAGCGCTTGCGGTAGTTTTCGTACTCGGCAGCCATCCGCAGCAGCTGATCCTTTGCCTGATTGGCATTCTTCTCAGCGGCGTCCAGCTTGGCCTTGACGGCTTCCAGCTCCCGGGCTTTCTTGTTAAAGAAGCCCTCTTTCTTTTTGCCGTCGGTCTTTTCAGTCTCGTCCGTTTCGGGGGCAGCGGCGGTCTCTTCCGGCGCTGCTTCCGGCTCGGCCTGCGGCGCGGTGTTGGGCTCCTCAGCGGGAGTTTCTTCCACCGTCTTCTTGGTTTCTTCGCTCATTCCAAGTCCTCCTTATAGATCACAGTCCGCCGGGGTGCGGCCATCTGCGGGGTGTCTTTTCGTTTGCCGCTCATTCCCTCGCCCAGCTGGTCTGCAAAGGCGTGGAGCAGCGGCATCAGTTTCTGGAACGGCATCCGGGTCGGGCCGATCAACGCGATCGAGCCCCACAGCCCGCCGCCGACCAGGTAGCGGTCGCTGACGATGCACAGGCCGGGGATCTGCGGCTCAATATCCTCGCCCAGCAGGATGCTCTCATTCTGCTCATCCAGCGGGGCAATCAGCCTTGCGGCCTCTTCCTCATCGTTCAGCAGTGTCAGGATGGTGCCCACCTTGCCGTCCAGCTGAGGCCAGTCCAGCAGGTGCTGCTCACCGCCCAGGAACACATGAGGCGTGGTGGAGTCCTGCAGGATGGCGGCGGCGGCGCTGACCACCGGCACCAGCTCCGGGCTGATCTGGCCGCACAGCTCGCTCAGGAGCCGAGACGACAGATCAACGGGTGCCACGAACGTCAGGTTGCGGTTGAGCAGCGCGGCCAGCGCGGCGGCGTTTCCGGAAGCCCGGTGCGGACCCTCGCCACACGGGTGCGGACGTAACCGGCTGTGGTGACCGCCAGCACGGCGGCGGCGCTCCGGCCCACCTGCACCACCTCATAATGGGCGATGCAGAGGTCTTCGGCGCAGGGGGTGCTGACAGCGGCGGTGCAGCCGCTGATGGCGGCCAGCGCCTTGGCAGCGCCCTGTGCCAGCTTTTCCGGCTCATGGTCCAAGCTGGCGAACACCGCGTCCACACGGGCGCGGGTCACACGGTCCAGCGGCTGGTCGTCGGTGAGCAGATGATCCAGATAATAACGGTAACCCTTGGCACTGGGGACACGGCCCGCACTGGTGTGGGGCTGCTCCAGCAGCCCGAGCTTTGTCAGTGCGGCCATCTCATTGCGCAGCGTGGCGCTGGAGACTGCCATGTCAAAGTAGTTTGCCAGCACACTGCTGCCAACGGGTTCGCCCTCGAGGCCATACAGCGCTACAATCGCCTGCAAGACTCGCTGCTTGCGTGCATCCATTGTCATAGCGCCTGCCTCCATTCGTTGTTTTTGTTTCTTTAGCACTCCATCTTCCTGAGTGCTAAGACCATTATAGCCAAATTTCCGGCGCTGTCAATAGCTTCCCAGAAAAGTTTTGAAAGATTCACAAATTCGTAATAACCACGCACGCAAAAAAGGGCCCGTGTCCAGCACAGGCCCTTTTTTCACTTTCATTCTTCCATCTGTTTTGCCAGAAAAGCGGCCGCAACGGCCACGGCTTTCTGCTGGGAGGCGTCCGGTTTGGCGCTCCGGTCCTCTGTCAGCAGGCCCACGGCCCCGGCCACGTCTCCCGCCGCGATGATGGGGGACGCACACAGCAGCACCCGGGGCGAGCCTCGCAGGGGAGCACCGTCTGCTCCGCGTCCTGCCGCAGGTAGGGCTTGCGGCTCTCCATCAGCTTTTCCAGCGGCTGCTGATGCTCCGGTCGGCCAGGTCCCGCCGCCCGGCACCCGCCACGGCCATCATCCGGTCCCGGTCGGCCACAAAGGCCGTCAGGGCAAAGCTCTTGCTCAGCACCTCGGCGTACTGCATCGCCACCCCCTGCAGCTCCCCGATGGGCGAATACTTTTTAAAGATGACCTCGCCGTCCCCGGTGGTAAAGATCTCCAGCGGGTCTCCCCGGCGGATGCGCTGGGTGCGGCGGATCTCCTTGGGGATGACCACCCGGCCCAGCTCGTCGATGCGGCGGACGATTCCAGTTGCTTTCATGGGTTCCATTTCCTCGCTTTCCAGCCCCGTGGGGCTCAGGCTCCTAGATTTTGTACAGCATGGGTATTATGTGGAAAGCAGGCTGGAATTATTCGTCTCTCTATTCTTATAATAATGTCTTTTATCGTCCCTGTCTGCCGGGCTTATGGGCTTTATCCTCGTACATCCGCTGGTCGGCCAGGATGCGGATTTCTTTTACCTCCGTGCTGTCCGCCGGGTAAAGGGCGCTGCCGCAGCTGGTGCCGATGTGCAGCTCCTGCCCGTTGATGACGAACGGCTGAGTCAAGACATTTTTGATCCGCTCGGTCCGCTTGGCGCAGAATTCCTCGCTGAGGGCTCCGTTGACGATGAGGGCAAACTCATCGCCGCCGATGCGGAACGCGTAGTCCGTGCTCCGCACACAGGTCCGCAGCCGACAGGACACAGCCTTGAGCAGCTGGTCGCCCACATCGTGGCCGTAGGTGTCGTTGACGGGTTTGAAGCTGTCCAGATCCAGATAGAACAGCGCAAACGGCTCCCCGGCCTTCTCCTTTTTCTGCAGGGTCGCGTTGAAGAATCTCTCGTTGGAAAGGCCGGTCAGGCCGTCGGTGTTGGCAAGGTCCTCCATCTTCTGCCGCTCGGTACTCTCCCGGTGGAAAGCTTCTTCCTGTTCCGCCAGCGCAAAACGAAGGTCCGTCTTGATGCTCCGCACCAGCGCGGCCACCACCGCCAGTGCCAGGAATGCCAGCAGGAAGATGGTGACGCACTGCACTTTACGCATTCCGGCGTCCACCACGTTCCGCTCCACGATGCCCACAATGGTCAGGTCCTGGAAGCCCACGGCTGGTACACCAGATAATAGTTTCGGCCCTTAAAACGGTAGGGCACACTGCCGCTGCCGCCCTGCAGCGTCTGCTCCTGCATCTCCCGGAGACACGTCTCGTTCACCTCTGTGTTGGTTTCCAGATAATCAAACAGGTTTTCCATCCAGGCCGTGATCTCACTCTTGGGCTCTTCCGAGAGCATGATATCGCCGTTGGGGTAGATGATGTAGCAGTCGCTCCGGCCGCCGTAGGCCCGGCCGCCGATCATCTCTTCAATGGTATCATTATCATAGCTGACCGCCAGGCTGGTGTAGGTGACGCCGTTCATGGTGATGGGGTCCACCGGTACTGCAAACACGACCTTGCGGATCCCACTGGTCGCCGTATAACTGGAAACGATCGGTTCTCCCGCCACCTGCAGCGCCGTAAACACAGCCTGGATGTTTTCACTTCCCAGTCCCTCACGGCCGTCTACCGTCCAGTAATCGCCGTTCTCATTCGCCATATAAAAATCGCTGTAGTTCCAGGTCTTCTTTTCCTCTTTAAAGTCCCTCCACTGGGTAGCCGTCTCGGGGGCGGCCATCTCCCTCAAGTAACCGCCCCAGTCCGCGAGGACATTCCAGTTGCGCTGGGCAAACATGGTAAAGGTCTTGTTCACCTGTTCATAAGTCTCCAGCATGGCCCGCGTGCCCTCGTAGTAGATCTGCTGCCGGATGTAGAGCGCATAAAAGAAGATACTCACGGTCATGAGGAGAACAAGAGCCATGGAAAGGAGAACTTTTTCTTTGTTTTTACGCATTTTTACGCTTTCCTCCGTCTTTTTCACCGAAACGTTACCCCCCCCCGGTCAAAAAATGCAGGAAAGAAAAAGGTTCTGCTCATCATTCCCAATATACCAGATTTCCAGAATCAGTCAATGCACGATTTTTTCAAAATCTGGACAAAAAATTCTATATCTTTGCCAAATCTTTGCCGTTTTTCGGCGTTTGCGTTTCCCCGACGTGTATGTTACAATAAAACCACGTTTTGATACTGCAATGTACAGGGAGAGGGCGGAAAAAGATGCAGCAGGTTTTGGTTTTGGGCGGCGGAGCTCCGGGCTTGCCGCCGCACTGGCGGCAGCGCGGGCCGGGGCGCGGGTGACGGTGCTGGAGCGGAATGCAAAACCCGGCAAAAAGCTGCTGGCCACCGGCAATGGCCGCTGCAATCTGGACAACACCGGCATCGCGCCCGAGCGGTATTTCACCTCGGACCCGGCCGGGCTCAAGCCTCTGCTGGCTGCCGTCAACGCGGCCGACCCGCTGGGCTGGTTTGAGTCGCTCGGCCTCTACACCCGCACCGACGAGGCCGGGCGGGTGTACCCCTACTCCAACCAGGCGGCAGACGTGCTTGCCCTGCTGGAGCACCATCTGGAAAAATACAACGTCCGCATCCGCTGCGGGTGCACTGTCCGCTCCCTGAGCCAGAGCCGGGGCGGGTACGCCGTCCAGTTTGTCAACGCCGAAGGCCAGCCCGAGAGCCTGCGGACGGACGCCGTCATCTGTGCCATGGGCGCGGCCGCCGGGCCCCAGTTTGGCACCGACGGCTTTGGCACCACCTTTGCCGCCCAGTGCGGCGGAAAGCTGGCCCCCCTTTACCCCTGCCTGACCGCTCTGCAAATTGCAAAGCCACAGAAAGCACTGGCGGGCATCCGGGCCAAAGCCACGGCCTCCCTGCTGGATGGCAAAACTCTGTTGGCCGCAGAGACCGGCGAGGTCCAGTTTACGGACTACGGCCTCTCCGGCATCTGCATCATGCAGCTGTCCGGCCTTCTGGCCCCGGGCCGTGGGCCGAAACAGCCCGCCGTGGAGCTGGACCTCTTCCCCGCGCTGGACGAAGCGGCCCTTGCCGCCCTGTTTGCGGCCCGCCCGCCCCGCCTTGCCGGGGACAGCCCGGCGGAATTCTGGCTGGGCCTTGTCCACCCCAAGCTGGGCCGGGCCCTCTGGGCGGCGGCACGGCTGCCGGAAACTTCCCTCCACGCCCTGCCCCTGCAGGCATGGCAGACGCTGGCCCGCACGGCCAAACACTGGCGGTTTGAGGGGCTGACCCCCTGCGGCTGGAAGCAGGCCCAGACCACCGGCGGCGGCCTCTGCCTCAACGAAATGGACGAGCGGTTCCAGTTCCAGGGCTGCCCGGGCCTTTACTTTGTGGGCGAGACGCTGGACTGCGCCGGCAGCTGCGGCGGGTTCAACCTCCACTGGGCTTTTGGCAGCGGCCTGGTGGCCGGGCGCAGTGCGGCAAAGCCTGCCCGGCCCCAAAGGCCTTCAAGCCCCAAAAAGAAACGCTGATACCACAAAAGGGCGTCCGCTCATGGCAGACGCCCTTTGTTTTGCTGTTTTTTATTCGTTGACTGCATGGCCGCCCAGAATCTCCAGCTCTGCCAGTGCTTCAGCTTCCCGTGCCTGCTTGGCTTCCTCGGCAGCTTCCGCCTCCTCGGCTTTCTGGTACTCGGCAAAAACCGACCACATGGGCGGGATGTCCTTGCCGTTCACCTTGCGGTCGAGATAATTTTTCGTGATCTGCACCACCGTGCCGGAGAGTGCCAGCACCGCGAGGAGGTTGGGGATCATCATAAGGCCGTTGAACGTGTCGGAGAGATCCCACGCAAGGCCCAGCTTCATGGTGGCACCCACCACCACCATGCCCACGAAGATCACTTTGTAGACGCGGGTGCCTTTCTGGCCGAAGAGATATTCCACAGCCTTGGTGCCGTAGTGGCTCCAGCCCAGCACCGTGGAATAGGCGAAGAAGAGGAGCGAAATGGCAATGAACTTGGGGCCAAAGCTGCCAAAGGCCGCTGTGAACGCCTGGCCCACCAGCGCATTGTCCTGCACGCCTGCCAGCACGCTGCCGCTCTCAATGTCCACCACGCCGGTGGTCAGGATGACCAGTGCCGTGAGGGTGCAGACCACAATGGTGTCTGCAAAGACCTCAAACACGCCCCACATGCCCTGCTGGACGGGTTCTTTCACATTGGCGGAGGAATTGACCATGACGGCCGAGCCAAGGCCGGCCTCGTTGGAGAACGCGCCCCGCTTGAAGCCCCAGGTCAGGCTCTGGCTGATGCCGTAGCCCAGCGTGCCGCCGCCTGCGGCCTGCAGGTTGAACGCGCCCCGGAAGATGGCCCGGAATGCCGCCGGGATGTTGCCCGCGTGGAGCACCACGATGACGACAGCGCCCACGATGTAGAACAGTGCCATGAGGGGCACCAGTTTTTCGGTGACAGCGGCCACCCGCTTGAGGCCGCCCAGCACGATGAGGGCCGTGACCACCATCAGCGCCACGCCCGTGACGAGGTAGGGCGTGTGGAACGCGGCGTTCATGTTGCCCGCAATGGAGTTGATCTGGCTCATGTTGCCGATGCCGAACGATGCCAGAATGCAGAAACAGGCAAACAGCACCGCCAGCACCTTGCCCAGCGTTTTGCAGCCTTTCTTTGCGCCCAGGCCGTCGGTCAGGTAATACATGGCACCGCCGGACCACTCGCCTTTTTCATTTTTGCGGCGGTAGTACACGCCCAGCACGTTTTCCGAAAAGCTGGTCATCATGCCCAGAATGGCCATGACCCACATCCAGAAGATGGCGCCCGGCCCGCCCGAGACGATGGCCGTGGCCACACCCACGATGTTGCCGGTGCCAATGGTGCCCGCCAGCGCCGTGCACATGCTCTGGAACTGGCTGATGGCCATGTCCTCTTTGCTGGTGTGGGCGGTGACCTCCTTGTTGGTGAACACCGCGCCAATGGTGTGCCGCATCCAGTGGCCCACCCGGCGGAACTGGAAGCCGCCGGTGCGCAATGTCATCCACAGGCCGGTGCAGAACAGCAGCGCCAGCCCGATGGGCCCCCAGACGATGCCGTTGACTGCGCTGTTGACGGTCGTGATCCACTCTACCATACTTTATCCCCTCTACACACAAAAATGCGGGCAGAACCTCCCCCAAAGGCTCTGCCCGCAAAAAGCTCAGCTGTTCTGTCCATGCCTCTTGCACGGAAGACGATGCTCTGTCCTTTTGCCTGAGAGATTGACTCTGCTTTCCCACTCAGAATCGTACACCTTCGGCACCCGCCAAACTGCGGGCTTCTCCAGAGTGCAGCCCTGCGGCCGCACGTCTACAGTTGTATTCAGTTCTCCCTGCGCACACAGCTGTGCGCGACAAATAAACTTTATCATAAGTTCTCCGGTTTGGCAAGCCTTTTTCTCTATTTTATGTTTCAGTTTCATCTCTCATGCCCGGAGATGAATTTTAATATGGTATGACTTTTTTCGATTGTTCAGAGTTTGCATCCTGTATAACCGCCAGACAAACAGCCCATCCTCCTGCTGAAAGGGGGATGGGCTGTTTTGCATTCTCATCACGATAAAACCCGCGGCTGGCAGCCGTTCTGGGCCGCACTGGGGGCAGCGCTTCTGGTACTGCTGCCGCTGGTGGGCGGCACCATCCTGCTCACCCGGCAGTCCCTCCGCACCAGGTTGGCCGCCAAACCCCAGAGCGGGGTGGCTGTCCGGATGCCAAAGACCGAAAACCAGCTCACCCTGCTGGTCTGCACCGCAGGCGAGCAGCCGGGCTTTGTGCTGCTCTACCTCAACGCCAGCCAGAACTGTATCCGGTTGGCGGCGCTGCCTGCGGAGACTGCCAGTCCCCTTTGGGCAGGGAGAGGCCACGCTGGCCCAGTGCTATGCCGCGGCCGGCCCAGCCCGCTGCCGGGAAGCCTTATTGGAGCCTCTGGCTCTGCCCGAGACCACCCGCTATCTCGCTCTCTCCCCCAGTGTCCTGGCCGCCATCGCGGACCGGTACGGGATGCTGCGGGTGGGCTTTTCCGGCGCGCTCACCGCCGACGAGCTGGCCCAGTGCGGCCTTTCCGGCGGGGTGCAGGCTCTCTCGGCCCGAGAGGCGCAGAGCCTCTTTTCCGGGTGGGACAAAGACGGCACCCTCCCGCCCAGCCACCGGGCTGCCGCCCGGGCGGCGGTGTGGGACGCGTTTTTCCGGCAAGATCTCGAACTGCTCCCCACGACCCTCCCTGCGGCCCTCCGGGCCCACAGCTCGGAGCTGCTGACTGACCTGACGGCGCAGGACTTATTGACACTGGAAAGCACGCTGGAGTTTCTGGCCAACGGCAATGCCGCCGTTTCCGCCGACGCGCTGCCCGGCGCGTGGAACCCAACCCGCCGCTTTTACGGGTTGACGGATGCCTCCCGGGCCGCCGTGCAGACTCTCTTCAACGTCTGGCCCACCGAGGCGCAGGCGGCATCGTCCAGCGAGCCGTAACCCAGCACCAGCGTTCCGGTCTGGTGCCGGGCTCCGGTCAGGTCGTAATCGCTCAACAGGTTCAGCCGCACCCCCTCGGCCTCGGCAGCCCGGCGGAGGGCTTCATCCGGCGGGGCATTTTTCAGGGAGGCCAGCAGGTGCAGGCCGGTATGGAGCCCCGCCAGCCGCAGCTGCCCGGGGGCAAAGGCAGCGTTCAGGGCTGCCGTCAGAGCATCCCGCCGGGCCTTGTAAGCCACCCGCTCCCGGGCCAGATGCCGGGTAAAATACCCCTCGGTGATGAACCGGGCCAGCGTCTGCTGCTCAAACCGGCCCACCGTGCTGGCATAGAGGCGGTAGGTCTTCCACCAGGCGGGCAGCAGGTGCTCCGGCAGCACCATATAGGCGATACGGATGCTGGGGGCCAGGCTCCGGGAGCAGGTGGAAAGGTAGACCACCGGGCCGTCGGCCCCCGCCATCCCCTGCAGGCTGGGCAGGGGGCGGGTGTCAAAACGGAACTCGGAATCGTAGTCATCCTCAATAATATACCGCTCCCCGGGGCGCTTGGCCGCCCAGTGGAGCAGCTCGGCCCGGCGGCCCGCCGGCATGGTGACGCCTGTAGGGAACTGGTGGCTGGGGGTAACGTAGCAGACCGACGCCCCGGACCGGGAAAGTTCTTCGATGGAAAGGCCGTCTTCGTCCACGGGCAGACAGCAGCACTCCACGCCATTGTTCTCCAGCACCTGTTTGGCGCGGGGGTACCCGGGGGTCTCCACGGCGGCTTTGCCGGGCAGCAGCGGGGCCAGCAGGCCCAGCAAGTATTCCAGGCCGGCTCCCACCACGATCTGCTGGGGCGAGCACTGCACGCCCCGGTATTCTTCCAGATAATCCGCCAGCGCCTGCCGCAGCTCCCAGTCGCCCTGAGCATCGCCGTGGGTCAGCAGCTCCGGCGAGGAGTAGAGCAGCTCCTTTTGGAGCCGCGCCCAGGTACGGAACGGGAAGAGCGCCGGGTCCACGCCCCGGGTGGAAAGATCATACCGGACCGGCGGAGAGGGCGGTGCGGCCTCCCCGGCAGGCGCTTCCGGCTCCATGGGCTTTGCCGGAGTGCCCGGATCACGTTCCGGCCGGGGAGGCAGCGCCAGATATTCCTGTACATAAAAGCCGCTGCGCTCCTTTGGCTCCAGATAGCCCTCCGCCGCTAAGATCTGATACGCGGCATCCACCGTGTTGACAGAGACAGAAAGCTCCGCCGCCAGCCGCCGTTTGCCGGGCATCCGGGTGCCTGCCGGGATGGCCCCGGCGCGCATCTCGGCGGCAAGGCTCTGATACAGTTGCTCATACAGCGGCACAGCGGAAGCCGCGTCCAGTGCTGTGGTCAAATGGAACACAAAACCCCTCCTCTTTTTGGGCAAAGACCCGAACTGACCCCATAAAAAATCTTTATTCTGGGTATTTCCATGGTGCCAGTTCCGTGTATAATAGGAGCATACCCGTTCGGAGCAGAAATGTCAACTATTCCGGTAGGTAAGCGGTTGCGAAGCAATCAAAGCCCCAGTGGGGCTTTGAAGCGAAACGAACGGTCTTGCAAGGCAAGATGGAGGGCCCCGCCCCGACAAGTTCGTAAGACCTTAAAATTGGAGGGAATCATCTGATGTCTACCACTGTAATGTGGCTGCTGCTGGCAGTCGTTGTGATCCTGATCGTCTTTGCCAGTGTGCTGTACAAGCGCACCTTTACCGTCCACGAGCTGGCCCTGACCGGCGTGATGGCCGCTCTGAGCCTTGTGGCTTACCTGTTCTTCCGCATCCCGTTCTACGGCGGCTCCTCGTTCCATCTGGGCAACACCTTTACGGCCCTGACCGCCCTGCTGCTGGACGGTGTCTCCGGCGGTCTGGCAGGCGCCATTGGCCTGGCTCTGGCCGATATCCTGGCCGGTGACCCGGGCTACGCCATCACCACCTTTGTGCTGAAATTCATCATCGGCATCACCTGCGGTGCCGTGGCCCACAAGATCTTCAAGCTCCGCGATCGGAACGCCCATGAGAAAGGCTATCTGGTCAAGGTCATCGTGGCCGCCGGTTCCGGCCTGTTCCTCAATGTCCTGACGGACCCGTTCCTCGGCTACTTCCGCAACGTGTTCATCTTCGGCCAGGAATACACCGTGGCACAGGCCCTGTCCAAGATCGCCGGCGGCGTCACGCTCGTCAACAGTGTGGCCTCCACTGTCTGCGTCGTCATCCTGTACCTGGCTCTGCGTCCCGCTCTGGAGCGTGCAAAGCTCCTGACCAAGGGCGAAACCAAGTAAATTCTTCTTTCACGGCTCCCCCCGCCGTGCTCACACAACGGAAAAACGCCCAGCCAATGGCTGGGCGTTTTTCCGTTATTTGTCACAGTTTTTCAAACACCAGGAACCGGAATGCAATCTCCGTGGTCAGCTCCGGCAGAGCGGCCAGACGGGCAGCGCCGTCCCGGGGCGTTTTCCAGTAGTAAGGCGTCATGGCAAACAGAGCCTCCAGCTGGGAGGCAGGCACGGTGATGGTGCCGCGCGCTTCCCGCTCCCCGATGGGGCGGAAGCCCTCGTAGGCCACCTCCTGCACCGGGTTTTTATAGGGCTCCGCGTACAAAACGGCTTTCATCTGGTAGAGATGTTCCGCCCCGGGCACGACGTAGATCATCCGTCCGCCAGGGCGGAGCACCCGCAGGAACTCTTCCCGCGCAAAAGGCGAGAAACAGTTGAGCAGCAGGTCGGCCCAGCCGGTTTTGACCGGCTGGTGGAAGCTGGACGCCACCGCATACCGGGCCGTGGGCAGAGCCTTGGCGGCCAGCCGCACGGCGGGCTTGGCAATATCAAACCCGGCCAGCTCCAGCGGACGGGCGGCAGCGGCAAACTGCCGCGCGATGCAGCGGTCATACCAGCCCTCGCCGCAGCCTGCATCCAGCAGGCGGAGGGGAGCTTCCTGTGCGGCGGGGATGCCGTATTCCAGGCACAGCTCCCCCAGCGCCTGCCCGAAGATGCCGTAATACCCGGCACCCAGGAACGCGCGGCGGGCGGCCACCATCTCCTTGCTGTCGCCGGGGGCTTTCGTCCGGGTATTCTGGACGGGCAGTAAGTGCCAATAGCCCTCTTTGGCGCGGTCAAAACAGTGGCCGGAGGGGCATTTCAGGGTCACATCCCCGGCAAGCGGTGCCCCGCACAGCGGGCAGCGCCAGGGTGCAAACGCAGCGGTGCCCATTACACTTCCTCGCTGTGGTCCTCAATGGGGGCCGTTGCGCCGCCGTGGGCGCTCATATACTCTTCAAAGTTGGTAAACTTCTGCTGCGGCGGGCGGCGGCTGATGAGGACAAGGCCCGGGTCTTCGTCCTTGGCGGCGGCCACACGGCCCCGGCGGCTGGGCTCGGCCTTGGGGGCACGGGCCGGGCGGCCTGCCCCCTGCCCCGCGCTGAACGCGCTGCCACGGCGGTTTGCCTGCGGCTGGCTGCCGGGCTGTGCAGGCCTTGGGGGCACGGGCCGGGCGGCCTGCCCCCTGCCCCGCGCTGAACGCGCTGCCACGGCGGTTTGCCTGCGGCTGGCTGCCGGGCTGTGCATTCCGGGGCTCGTTCTGGCTGCCGCTCTGGTTCTGGGCCGGGCGGGCACCGCGGTCATTCCGCTCATTGCGGCTGCCGCGGGCATTGCGGTCACGGCGGCTGTTGTTCTCACTCTTGGGGCCGTTATTGCTCTGCACCGGGGCGGCGGGCTTGGCGGCCGGGGCGGCATTCTGGTTCTGATTCAGATTCTTCTTGGCCGGGCGGAGCGGAGTCGTCTCCGGGGCGCTGACAAAGTGGGGGTCAAACTTGGGCTGTGCGTTGCTGCCGCGGCTCGGGGCCTGCGCGGCGCCGCCCTCACGGCGGCGGTTATTATTGGAACGGCGGTTTTCATTGCGTCCGCCGGGAGTGCGCTTCTGGTTTTCGTCCATGAGATGTTCCTCTTTTGCTTCGATTTTGGGGATTGCGTTTGCCTTTTGGGCTTTGGGTTCGGCCTTGACGGCCTTTGCCGCTTTCGCGGTTTTTTCTGCTTTGGGTGCTTTTTCCGCCTTGGCGGCTTTTACAGGCTTTTCAACCGGGGCCGGGGCCTCGGCTGCGGCCTCCATCTTGGGTTTTCTGCCCCGCACCGGGGGCGCTGCTTTTACCGGGGCGGGCACGCCGTCCCAAGGGTGGCCGGAGATGACCGGGATCTGACGGCGGTTCAGCTTTTCGATGCCGGCCAGATACTCTTTTTCCTCGGGTGCGCAGAAGCTCACCGCCGTGCCGTCGGCACCGGCGCGGGCCGTGCGCCCGATGCGGTGGACATAGGTCTCGGGCACCTCGGGCAGGTCGTAGTTGAAGACATGGGACAGCTCGCTGATGTCAATGCCGCGGGCCGCGATATCGGTGGCCACCAGCACTTTTGTTTTGCCGGCCTTGAAGCCCTCCAGCGCCGCCACGCGGGCGGACTGGCTCTTGTTGCCGTGGATGGCGGCGGCAGGGATGCCCTGCTTGTTGAGGTCTTTGGCGATCTTATCCGCGCCGTGCTTGGTGCGGCTGAACACCAGTGCGTTGACCACCGGCGGGTTCAGGTTCTTGATGAGCCAGGGCAGCAGGAACTTCTTGTTGCCTTTTTCGACAAAATACAGGCTCTGGTCGATGCGGTCCACGGTGCTGGAGACCGGGTCCACCTTGACGAACGCCGGGTCTTGCAGGATGCCGGCGGCCAGCTGCTCGATCTCTTTGGGCATGGTGGCGCTGAACATGAGGTTCTGGCGCTGCTTGGGCAGCTTGGCGATCACTTTCTTCACGTCGTGGACAAAGCCCATGTCCAGCATCCGGTCGGCTTCGTCCAGCACAAAAATTTCAATGTTCGAGAGGTCCACCAGCCCCTGCCCCACCAGGTCGTTCAACCGGCCCGGGCAGGCGATGAGGATCTCAACGCCCTTTTTGATGGCCTCCACCTGCGGAGCCTGGCCCACACCGCCAAAGATGACGGTGGCGCGCAGCTTCTGGTACTTGCCGTAGGCGGCAAAGCTCTCCCCGATCTGGAGCGCCAGCTCCCGGGTGGGGGTGAGGATCAGCGCCCGGATGGCACCCGGCTTGCGGGGCTTGGCGGCATTGAGGCGGTCCAGCATGGGCAGCGCGAAAGCAGCGGTCTTGCCGGTGCCCGTCTGGGCGCAGCCCATTAAATCCCGTCCTTCCAGCACCGGCGGAATGGCTTTGGCCTGGATGGGCGAGGGCGTTTCGTAGCCCGCCTCCGCAATGGCACGCAGCAGGGGGGCGGACAGATTCAGTTCGTTAAAAGTCATGGTTCTCCTATTGGGTTATTCGATAATTTTCCGGCACTCGATGTAATAGCGTTTTTCCTCCGCATGACCCATACTGAACGTCTTGCGGGGCAGCACGCCGCCCATCACGATGCCTTTGAACAGGTCGCTCTTTTCAAAGGGCGGCAGCAGGAAGCCCACCCCGCCCTGTTTGGTCAGGGCACGGACCGCAGGCTCATCGTGGACATAATCCACCCGGGCCTCCTTATGGCGGGCCATAAAGTATTCAATAAATTCATCAATGGTGCCCACGGTCAGGGGGGCCACCGGGTCTTCAAAGCTCAGCACATTGGCGATGTGGGGGCCTGCCAGGGTAAAGGACTGCTTTTTGGAGCTGCCAAAGCAGATGCCCGCCATATTGCCGTCGCTCCAGGAAATGAGGGCCAGCAGCACGGCCCCGCAGTCCACGTTGAAGAGCACCCGGTGGATGGGCTCGATCTCAATGGCAGGCGAATGGACATTGCACACCTCGGCCAGGCACCAGCGGGCGGGATGAGTCTCCCGCTGCTCGGGCGTCAGGGTGGGTTTCAGCTCTTCCCAGTAAGCCTTGGCGGAGGCCAGCGAGTGGTTGCCGTCGCCCACAGCCAGCGTCAGGGGTTTGGTCCCCCTGGCCTCCGGGTACTTGGCGTCAAAGGCCTCCTGGCTGCCCAGGCCCTGCAGGCCGCGTCGATCCGGGCCAGCAGGGCGGGGTCTTCCACAGCCCAGCCCGCAATGTGGCCGCCGCCCAGCATCAGCTCGCCCTCGTACACCTTGCGCAGCTCGTTCTTGCGGGCACCGATGGGCTCAATGAGGGTGCAGGCCGGGTCATCGGCCAGCATCATCACATGGGGCGTTTCGAGGCAGGCACCCCGGCGCACCGCCATGCGGGGCGGGATGCGCTCCTCCACCGTCCGCTCACTGGGGCGGATGGCCTGGCGGGCCCCCTGGGCATAGCTGTAGGCTTCCAGGTCGATCTTGCCCACAAGGCCCTGCCGCACCCGGCCGCTCCGCTCGGTGCGCTCCACATAAATGAAGCCGTCTACCGCGCGGGTCAGCACGTTGTGGGCATAGTCCTCCATGGTCTCGTGGATCTTGGCCACCCGGGCGGGCACATCGCTTTCTTCCAGATAGACCTCCGGCAGGATCAGGTTCAAGGCGCTGGGGCTGCCTGCTGCCGCCTCCGCGGCCCGCTCCCAGTAAGAACGGTCGCTGGTAAACTGATCACAGGCCACACAGCCCCACTGCTCCAGCGGGATCTGCTCCGCAGGCAGCAGAATGTGTGCCGGGGAAAAGCACGATGTCTGATTCATAGTGGATCCCTCGCTTTCATCTTTCCAAAAATGCAGCCAACGCAATACTTGCGATCACTCGAACCGGCCCGCCGCGTCGTCCCGGATGACGGTGTGCTCCACACCGGCGTCCTCCAGCATCTGGGTCAGGGTGGTGCGGCCAGCTTCATCCAGCGTGGAAGAGCCGGGCACCTCCACCAGCAGGTTTTTCATGCCCAGCTGGGCAGCCGGCACGCCCAGCGCGCTGGTGGCATCCGTCACCTGGCTCAGGCTGTAGCCGTACCAGAGGGTGACTTCGGTGCCAAAACGGCTCTGCCAGGCGGCAATGTCCGCCGCCAGCTGCCCAGCACGGTCCACACCGTTGGTACTGCCGTAATCCTGCTTGGAGCTGGTGGAAGACGGGAACTGCACGTTCTTCAGCAGCACCTGATCAAAGCCCATGCCGTGCACTTCCTCGATCAGGTCGCCGATATACTGCACCGCCTCCGCCGCATAGGGGTTGAGCCACGGGTTTCCGCCCGCCGAGGCCTTGTTGTCCAGCCAAAGGTATTCCTGGCCTTTATAGCGGATGGCCATGGCGTGGTCCGCGCGGGCACCGGCCGGGTCACGGAACGCGGCCAGCTGCGCCACCGGCGTGATGCCGTTTGCCTTGAAGACGCGGGCAATGGCTGCCGCATCCACCGGGTTTGCCGCCACACTGCCCGCGGCTGCAGGCACCTGGGAGGCATAATACAGGCTGCCCGCCGTATCCTTGAGCGGGACCACCGCATACACGGCACCCTGTGCCGCCAGCTGCTGGGCAGCGGCGGTGATGGCAGCTTCATCGGTCAGGGTGGTCACATCCACTTCCGCCCAGCTGCCCGCCACAATGGCGGTGCCGGGGGTGGGTTCCGGTTCCGGCGCAGGCTCTGGCTCCGCCACGGAAGAAGCCGCCGCTTCCGACGCTGCCGTGCTGCTGGCTGCCTCCGAGACGGCCGGAGAGGAAGCGCTCAGGTCGCGGTTGCGCACCACCGTGTACCAGGTGTGGGTGGCCCAGTCCAGCACATGGGGCGCGGCCAGCCAGCCGATGCCCAGCACCGCCAGCACCAGCACCGCAATGCCAATGCCCTTTTTCAGCTTCATTTCCCGGCTGTAAAAACTGCGCCGGTAGCGCTTGACTTTGGGGCGTTTTTTATAGTGTGCCATAGTTCGTTACTCCCCTCCTTGCAGAGATCAGAGGATCACAGAATGTCCGGTAAAGCCATAGATGGCCAGCGCCAGCACGCCGATGTAGACGAGGGTGACGGGCAGGCCGCGGAACGCCGACGGGATGGCCCGGCTGCGCAGGCGGTGCCGTGCCTCCGTGACCAGCAGGACAGCCAGCAGGTAGCCCAGGCCGCTGCCCAGGCCAAACCCCAGGGACTGGCCCAGCGTAAAGCTCTGGGTGCGATCCACCAGCACCGTGCCCAGCACGCAGCTGTTGATGGCTGCCGTCGGCAGGATGCGGAGGAGCTGGCCGCTGCGGGGGCCTTTGACTGCCCGGAGCACCAGATGTTCAAAAATGCAGACCACCGCCACGCAGGCCACATAGACCAACGGGCGGAGCTGGGCGCGGTTTGCCAGCGGGGCAATGAGCCAGCCGGCGTAGAACGCCAGCGGGGCCACCAGCAGCTGGGTGACACAGAGCAGCAGCGCAAACCACCAGCTGTTGGTGCGGTCGTCGCCCACCAGCTGCACCAGGCGGGACACGCCCAGGCCGCGGGTGAACACGGCGCTCTGCGCAAAGACAGCCAGCACCGCATAGCTGCAGAAGATGCCAACGGCACGCAGGACTTCACTCATGCTCGCGGTTCGCCTCCTTCTGGTGATGCACGGCCACGGTATTGCGGGCCTCTGTCTTCAGGTAATTTTCCGGTGCTGGGCCAGGGCGCGCCAGATGGCGCACAGGATGCCCAGCACGATGAAGCCGCCTGCCGGCATTCCGGCCATGGGCAGCACCGGGCGGCTGAGCAGCGGCAGGCCGAACACCGTGCCCAGTGCCATCCACTCCCGCACACAGCCCAGCAGGAGCAGCAGCAGCACATAGCCCAGCGTGATGCGCAGGCCCTTGGAGGCTGCTTTCTGCATGGTCTCCTGCACACGGCCAAAACGGTAGATGAGCATGGGCTCCACCACCAGCATGGGCAGGTAGATGCCCAAAGCCAGCAGGTCCACCCCGAACAGCGCGTTCAGGATGGGATACACGGCCAGATACACCACTGCCGCGCTGCCGCTGTAGATGAGGCCGCGGGGCAGCAGTTTTTCTCCAGTTCTTCTTTGGCGGGCTGCTCGTCCCGCAGGGGGAACGCCCGGCTCAGCAGGCAGGCCAGCATCCGGGAGGGCGTCAGCAGCAAAGCCACGGAAACCGCCAGCATCAGGGCGTTTTTGCCCGTGGTGGCAAGCACCACCAGCGGGGCCAGGCCCATGCCCTGCATGACCACCGGGTTATTGAGGAACACACGGTCATGGTGTGCGTATTTTTCCGGGTCCCGGACGATCATTTCCGCAACAGAACGTCTCATTCGGCCCCCTCCTTTCCGGCGGTGTCTCCCGCGTTTTTCCGGGAGTGCAGCAGTGCATAGAGATGGGTCTCGGTGCGGTCCATCCAGCCGGAAATGCTGTTGACCGCCAGCAGCGCAAAGCAGACACCGGTCTCATAGACGCCGAAATAGCGGAAGCCCACGGTCACAACGCCCATCAGCACGCCGTACAGGATGCGGCCCAGCCGGTGGTGGGCGCAGGTGTACGGCTCGTTGAGGAGGAACACGGCGCTGAACAGCATGGCACCCGTGAGCAGCTCGTCCCGCACACAGCGCAGGCGGAACGCCAGATTCATCAGCAGCGGGCCGTTGTCCAGACCCACCTGCCGGGGAAACAGGAACACGATGACCGCGCTGGTGATGAGGAAACTCAGCGTCGCGCTGAGACGGATGTCTTTCTGCACCCAGAGGAACAGCCCGCAGGCCACCAGCACCAGGGCGGCACCCGTGCCCATGGGGGCCGCGTACTCGCCCAGCCCCAGGGAAAGGGTGCTGATGTTGAGGGTGCCGCCGCTGCGCAGGGTGTCCGAGATGGTGCTGGACACGGCCACGCCGGAGGCATCCCAGAGCGGGATGCTCGCGTAAGGCTGCGGATACCGGAACACCTGCTCCGGCCAGGAGACCGCGGCCACCACATAACCCACAGCGGCCGGGTGGAACGGATAGCTGCCGTAGCCGCCGAACACCTCTTTGCCGATGAGGACGCCCGCCAGCACCGCCGCCACCAGAACATACCAGTCCACCGTGGCGGGCATCAGCAGGGCGATGATGAGGCAAAACTCTCATTGGAATAATCTTTGGGCTGGTACACCCGGCGCCGCAGCAGGGAGATGAGGCGGTCGCACAGGTTGCCCACCAGCAATGCCACACCGCAGAGCAGCAGCGGGCGTGGGCCGTAGAAATAGCAGGACATCCAGAGCAGCGGCACCACCATCCAGCAGATGTGCTTGTAATAGTGGCCCGTTTGGGTCAGCTCCTGCTCCTGCCGTTGGATCAATGCTTCTTCCATGGGCAGCTCCTTACAGCGCGGCCAGCTGACGCACCGCGTCCGCCGGGTCGGCTGCGCCAAACACGGCGCTGCCTGCCACGAGGATGTCCGCCCCGGCCTCCGCGCAGAGAGGAGCCGTCTTGGCGTCCACGCCGCCGTCCACTTCCAGCAGGTAGTGAGCAGCCCGCTTCTCCCGCTCGGCCCGGAGCCAGCGGAGTTTGTCCAGCGCCGAGGGCATGAACTTCTGCCCACCGAAGCCGGGCTCCACGCTCATCACCAGCACCAGATCCAGCTGGTCCAGATAAGGCTCCAGCGCCTCCGGGGCGGTGCCGGGCTTGATGGTCAGGCCCACCTTGCAGCCCAGCGCTTTCACCGCGTCGATGGTCTGCTGGATGTCATCCTCGCACTCGAGGTGGAAATTGTACAGCGTGGCACCCGCCTTGATGAACGGCTCTGCATACTGCAGCGGGTGGCTGATCATCAGGTGGACATCATAGAACGCGTCCGGCATGGCCTTGTGGAGGCTCTTGAGCACGGGCACGCCAAAGCTGATGTTGGGCACAAAGTGGCCGTCCATCACGTCATAGTGCAGCATCTGCGCGCCGGCATCCAGCACCATGCGGCAGTCCGCACCCAGGCGGGAAAAATTGGCTGAAAGAATCGAAGGACTTACGATCGTCATTTTAATTTACTCTCCGTTATTTTTAGAGAATTCTATTCTGCAAGTCATGTCAAAACCGTCGTTTTTGCGGTGGGAAACAGCCCTGACATGGTTACTTTTTAGTTTACATGAAAACGGGCAAAAAATCAAACCCGCGGCCGTGTTTTTCACGGAAAGAACGCAATCCGCCGCGGCAAATGTAAAAGCAGCCAGACCATCCCGAGCGCCCGGGGTAGTCTGACTGCCGTGATTCAGTTGACAGGTTTCATGCTGGCGGGGTCTTCCACCGCGCCGGGGCGTCCGCTCTCGTCGGGCAGGCGCTTCATCTCGCCGGGGTTGGGCGGCTGGGTGGGCAGGGTGAAGACGAACTTGCACCACTCGCCCTGCTGGCTCTCCACCCGGATCTGACCGCCGGAGAGGTTCACCAGCACCTTGCAGATGTTCAGGCCCAGGCCGGCACCCCGGGCATGGAGCCCGCGGGAGCGGTCTTCTTTATAGAACCGCTGGAACACATAGGGCAGTGCCTCCGGGCTGATGCCCTGGCCGGAGTTCCAGATCGAGATTTCCACTTCAGGGCCCAGCTTTTCCACCGAGAAGCGGATGGTGCCGCCTGCCGGGGTGAATTTGATGGCGTTGTCCAGCAGGTTGTAGGCCACCTGATGGATGAGATCCGGGTCGGCGTAGACGAGGACTTTTTCGTCCATGGTCAGGCCGTCAATGTCGATCATCCCGTCGTTGATCCGCTGCTCCGCCGAGAGGGCCACGCCGGTCAGGGTCTCCCAGATGTTGAACATCCGGGCGTTGACCTGATACTCGCCGCTTTCCAGCTTGGAGAGGTCCAGCATGTTCTGGATCAGCCGGGCCAGCCGCCCGGTCTCCTCACTGACCAGCTGCAAATAGTGGTTCTGCATCTCTGGCGGGATGGTCCCGTCCAGAATGCCGTCGATGAAGCCCTTGATGGTGGTCATGGGGGTGCGCAGCTCGTGGGCGATGTTGCCCATGAACTGGCCCCGGGAGTTGTCGTTCATCTGGATGTTTTCGGCCATGGTGTTAAAGGTGCGGGCCAGATCGGCCACTTCGCCCTCGCCCTCGACGCCCTCCACACGGACCGAGAGGTCGCCGCCGCCAAACCGCTGGGCGGCATCCGTCACTTTCTGGAGCGGGTCGGTAAGCTTGTGCATCAGCACTTTGGTCAGCACGCTGGCGCAGAGCAGCATCACGCAGGACGACAGCAGGAAGTTGGACCAGAACTGCTGCTTGAACTCCGTCAGCTGCTCACCGGAGGAGCAGAGGAAGACATAACCGCTGTGTCCGCCCCGCTCCGAGCGCAGATCACTGGCCGAGATATAGCTCTTCTCCGTGAGCACGCCGTCCATGGTACTGAAGAGGTGGTAGTTTTCCGGTGCCGCGTCGGTCTTCTGCAGCACCGCTTCCGGCACAGCGCAGCCGCTGAGCTTGTCCGGGTTGGAGGCGATGAGCACGTTGCCCTCGTTGTCCGTAAAGAACAGGTAGGCCTCCGCGCTCTCGCCAATGATCTCCAGCTTGGTGCTCAGGGTGTCCAGCTCCTCGCCCTCGGGCAGAGCCGCCTCCTGCACCAGATACTGCGCTGTCCGCCGGGTGACATTGACCACCTCATCCAGCGTGGCGTAGCGGTCCTTGGCAAAATAATTGCTGAACAGCAGCCACTCTGAACCGCCCATCAACACGATGCCCAGCACCATCAGGGTGGACACCGTGGAGAAGAACGCCACGGAAATACTCTTGCGCATTACTGACGCACCTCGAATTTATAGCCCACGCCCCAGACCGTCTTCAGCTCCCATTTGTCGGAAGCACCTGCCAGCTTCTCACGGAGGCGCTTGACATGGACATCAATGGTGCGGGAATCGCCGTAATACTCAAATCCCCACACCTCGTCCAGCAGCTGGTCGCGGGTGTAAACGCGGTTGGGGTGGGAGGCCAGGCAGTTGAGCAGCTCCAGCTCCTTGGGAGGAGCCTCCACCACCTTGCCCTTGACCCGCAGCTCATAGCTGTTCATATCCAGCCGCAGGTTGTCAAACTCAATGACGCCCTCGGTGCTTTCCGCCGCGGCGGAGGAATTCTGGCAGCGGCGGAGCACCGCCTTGATGCGGGCCACCACTTCCTTGGCGTCAAAGGGCTTGACCATATAATCGTCGGCACCCAGCTCCAGGCCCAGCACCTTGTCAAAGGTCTCGCCCTTGGCCGTCAGCATCATCACCGGGGTGTTGCCCATCTTGCGGATGCGGCGGCAGACCTCCAGGCCGTCCAGCCGGGGCATCATCACGTCCAGCAGCACCATGTCCGGCTTGACCTGGCTGAATTTTTCCAGGCCCTCTTCCCCATCGTTGGCGGTGGTGACCTGGTAGCCCTCCTTGGTCAGGTAGAGCCGCAGCAGCTCGCAGATATTGGTATCGTCGTCCACGACAAGGATCTTTTCGTTTGCCATGAGAGTGTTCCTCCTCTGTATTTGTTGTAAAGCAGGCCCGCCGGGAGCGGGTGGCCGCAAATTTCCAATGAGTCCCTATCTTTTATTATACGGAACAGTTATGACAAAATAAAGAAGCTTTTGTACATTTTTTGTTCAAATGGAGTGCTTTGACCCACAGCACGAAAAGGGCGGCCCGTTTCCGGGCCGCCCTCCTCTGCCGCTGCAGCGGCTGGCTGATCTTGCCGCTGGGGCCAGTGTTTCAATTGAGGTTCTTGGTGGAAGAATGTTTTGGTTACAGGATGGGGCTCTCGATGTTCTGGTTCTCCTGGATCCCATGCTTTTCGGCGTAGCCGGTCAGCATCAGGGTCAGAGCACCGTCACCGGTGACGTTGCAGGCAGTGCCGAAGCTGTCCTGCAGGGCAAAGATGGCGAGCATCAGGGCGGTGCCGGCGTCATCAAACATCAGCACGCCAGTGATCAGGCCCAGAGAGGCCATGACCGTACCGCCGGGGACACCGGGAGCGCCGATGGCGAAGATGCCGAGCAGCATGCAGAACAAGATCATGGTACCGATGCCGGGCAGCTTGCCGTAGAGGATCTTGGAGATGGTCATGCAGAAGAACACTTCCGTCAGGACCGAGCCGCACAGATGGATGTTGGCAAACAGGGGGATGCCAAAGCTGACCATATCCTTGCGCAGGACCTTGCTCTTGCGGGCGCAGTCCAGAGCGACGGCCAGGGTAGCGGCGCTGGACATGGTGCCGACAGCGGTCAGGTAAGCGGGACCATAGTGGCGGAGCACTTCCCAGGGGTTCTTGCCGGAGTAAGCGCCTGCCAGCAGATACAGGACCGTCAGCCAGATGTAATGGCCGATCATGACGATAATGATGATCTGCAGGAACGCGGGCAGCTGATGGGTGATCATGCCCTCATAGCTCAGGTTGCAGAAAGTGGTGGCAATGTAGAACGGCAGGATGGGAATGATGATCTTGCTGACGATGTCCAGCACGATGTTCTGGAACTCGGCCAGGAAATCACAGGTGAGCTTGCTCTTGGTCCAGGTAGCGGCCAGGCCAACCAGCACGCTGAGGACCAGGGCGCTCATGACACTCATGATCTGGGGGATATTCAGCTCAAACACAACGCCCGGCAGCTCCCGCAGGCCAGCGACTTCGGTGTCGATGGACAGGTGAGGGATCAGCGCGTAGCCGGCAGCCGTGCTCATCAGTGCCGCGCAGATGGACGAAACGTAAGCGATGACAACCGCCACGCCCAGCAGGCGGGACGCGTTCTTGCCCAGCTTGGTGATGGACGGTGCGATAAAGCCGATGATGATGAGCGGGACACAGAACGTGATGAGCTGGCCCATGATGTACTGCAGGGTAACGACCACCCGCATGAAACTCAGCGGGAAGACCTGACCCAGGATAATGCCGATCACGATGCCCAGCAGCAGCCGGAACGGCAGATTGTTCAGTAGCTTTTTCATAAATAGTACCCCTTTTCCTCCCTGCATGGGATGCAGGGTTTTTGCACATGATTTTTCCGGCAGCCGTATGCCGCCAGAGAGGTTACTCCGCTTCGGGGAGATGTTTGTTCAGCATCAGGTCCAGGATGACCTTGTCGCTGGTGCCGTGGGTGCTCAGGGTCGCAAAATTGTCCAGCGTGTATTCCACGTTGTCTTCGATGATCCCGTCGGTGCTCTGCACCCGGATGCCGCGCGTGCCCATGGCCGCTGCCTGGCAGGCCGCGTTGACACAGGTGGAGATCTTGAGGGCACAGTCCGCCTTGGCACCGTCGCAGACCATACCGGTCACGTTGCCCACCATGTTCTGGATGGCACAGCAGATTTCATGGTAGCCGCCGCCCAGCAGGTAGGTGATGCCGCAGGCGGCACCAGTGCCGGCCACGGTCGCGCCGCAGAGGTTGCTCAGGCGGCCAAACTTGGATTTGATCCGGATGGCGATGAGATTGGAGAGAGTGACAGCCCGCAGCATCTTTTCTTCGTCGATGTCCAGCCAGCGGGCCGCTGCCACAACAGGCATGGTAGCCGTAATGCCCTGGTTGCCGCTGCCGGAGTTTGCCACCACCGAGACCGGGGCACCCGCCATCCGGGCGTCCGCGCCCGCCGAGGCGATGATCATGGCATTGGTGGTCAGGTCGCGGGTCATCAGGCCCTTGCGGCAGTTCAGCTCCAGGTTGCGGCCAATGGCCAGGCCGTACTCCTTGGAGAGGCCCTCCTCGCTGATGGCGGTGTTCACTTTGACGGCGCTGCGGATGATGTCGATGGGGTCATGCAGCGGGTCAAGCTCCTCCGTGCAGTAATCCCAGATGGACTTCACGGTCAGGAACGCGGCGATCTCTTCCGGCGGCACCAGGTCGCGTCCGTCCGGAGACTGGGCCGCGGCGTTTGTCTTGTCCAGCGTGGTCTCGCCGTCCTGCTGGACCAGCACCACATTGGTGTGCAGGTCCCGGACCACGGCACGGCCGGTGTGTCCCTCGCCCTTGACCGTCACGTCCACATAGAGCTTCTGGGGCACCTGTGCCACTTCCACTTTGACCTTGCCTGCTTTGACGAGAGCTGCCGCCTGCTCTACCTGCTCCGGGGCCACATAGTTCATGACCTCCAGCAGGTGGACAGGTTCACCGCCCACCGCGCCGATGGCGGCCGCGTAATCCATGCCCTCGTAGGAAGTGCCCGGGATGCCCGCCGACATCGCGTTTTTGATGATGTTGACGCTGGCGCTCACCAGCACCTCTTCCACCGTGTTGGCTCCCGCCCGACGCAGTGCGCACCCCGCCTCGGCGGCGGTCAGTGCCACGGCACCGGGCTCCGTACATCCGGTCGCAAGCTCCATCTCGCTGTTCAGGATCCGAATGAACATGTTCTTTTCCATATTCGTTTCATCTTCCTTTTCTTTCGGCTCCGCTTTGTGCAGAGCGATTCCTTTTCTTCTTCATATACTCCCGGCATTCCGGAGCAGAAGAGCTTTTCAGCCCATGATCCATCCCTTCCGGAAATGGCCGGGCACTTTATACCATACTGCTTCCTCCTTTGCATTTTGATGGGAAGGCTCCTGCTTCCCTGCTGACCCCATCGTATTCTTTTGTGACAGAAATTTCAATAATTTTTAACTTATATTTTACAAAATCATCGTTAACGACAAATAGTACGACAAATTATGAGCATTTTCACAAATACCCACCGGTTCAATTCCTTTTCAGTCGTCAAAACCAACAATTTCAGTTGGCTGCACACGCAAAATTCATCTTGTGGGTGAAAAACATTTTCTCACTGTGCTGCCTCTTGCGCTCCCCTCCCCCTTTGCGTATAATGATAGATGTATTATTATGTTCACCCAACGTGTAAGGAGCGTATTTTATATGAAACTGGGGATCGTCGGATTGCCAAACGTGGGCAAATCCACTCTGTTCAACGCCATCACCTCCACCAAGAACGCGGAGGCTGCCAACTATCCGTTCTGCACCATTGAGCCCAACAGCGGCATCGTGGCCGTGCCGGACAAGCGGCTGGACAAGCTGGCCGAGGTGTGGCAGACCAACAAGAAGACCCCTGCCATCGTGGAGTTCGTGGACATTGCAGGCCTGGTCAAGGGTGCAAGCCAGGGTGCCGGCCTGGGCAACAAGTTCCTGGGCCACATCCGCGAGTGTGACGCCATCGTGCATGTGGTGCGCTGCTTTGACGATGACAACATCATCCATGTGGTGGAGGATGTGACCAAGGCCGAGGCCGTGGATCCCATCTCCGACATCGACGCCATCGACTATGAGCTGATCCTCTCCGACCTGGAAGTGGTGCAGAACCGCGCGGGCCGGATGGCCAAAGCCGCCAAGAGCGGCAACAACAAGGGCGCCGCTGCCGAAGCAGCCTGGCTGCAGCAGCTGGCTGACCACCTGAGCGCTGGCAAGCCCGCTCGCAGCTTTGATTTTGATGAGAGCGACGCCGAACAGCAGACCGTACTCCACGAGATGGGCCTGCTGAGCGCAAAGCCCGTCCTCTATGCCTGCAACGTGGGCGAGGATGACCTGATGGAGGGCATCGAGAACAACAAGTATGTCCCGCTGGTGGCCGCCCGCGCGAAAGAGGAGGGTGCCCGCTACATCCCCATCTGCGCCAAGACCGAGGAAGACATCGCCGATTACTCCCCCGAGGAGAAAAAAGAGTTCCTGGCCGAGATGGGCATTGAGGCCAGCGGCCTGGACAACCTCATCACCGCCAGCTACGACCTGCTGGGCCTGATCTCGTTCCTGACCGACGGCAAGAAAGAGTGCCGCGCCTGGACCATCCGCAAAGGCACCAAGGCCCCGCAGGCTGCCGGCAAGATCCACAGTGATTTCGAGCGCGGCTTCATCCGCGCCAGCGTCATCGGCTACAGCGACCTGGAGGCCAACAATTTTGATTACGCCGCCGTCAAGGCCAAGGGCCTGCAGCGCACCGAGGGCAAGGAGTACGTTGTGAAAGACGGCGATGTCATCGAGTTCCTGTTCAACGTCTAAACCTCTCCGTCTCACTTCGTTCGACAGCTCCCCTGTCAGGGGAGCTTATCAGGAAAAGGATCAAAATTATGATTATCGGTATTATGGGCGCAATGCCCGATGAAGTCGATCAGCTCTGCGCAAAGCTGGAAAACGTCACCGTGGAGCCCTACGGCGGCGTGGAGTACCACAAGGGCACGCTGGCAGGCAAGCAGGTGGTGGTCTGCTGTGCCGGCATGGGCAAGGCCAATGCCGCCGCCACCACCCAGGTGCTCATCACCAGGTTCGGGGCCGAGAAGATCATCTTCTCCGGCATTGCGGGCAACATGACCAGCAAGATCGGCATTGGGGATGTGGTCATTGGCAAAACGGTGCTCTACCACGACGCCCAGCTGGACATGATCTGCCAGAACCCGCCCTACCTGAAAGAATACTCCGGCGACCCGGCCTCATCGCCGCCGCCGAGGCTGCCTGCGCCGCCTGCGGCGTCCAGTCGCTGACGGGCAAGATCGCCACCGGCGACCTGTTTGTGGGCGACAGCGCCACCAAGGCCGCCATTGAGGCCAAGTGCGCCCCCGACTGCGTGGAGATGGAGGGTGCGGCTGTGAGCCAGATCGCCGCCAAGAACGGCGTTCCCTGCGTCATCCTCCGCGCCATGAGCGACAACGCCGACGAGGATGGCCACGAGGTGCTGGTGGTCAAAAAATTCAGCATTTCGGAGTACGTTGCCACCGCCACCAAGATCGTGGCGGCTATGGTCGAATCCCTGTAACCTCGCGGATACAAAAAACAGGCTGGCGCTGCCAGCCTGTTTTTTGTTATAGAAACTGTTCCAATTTGATCCGGTTGTCCTCCTCAAAATCCTGCAGTTTCTGCATCAGCGCTTGGAGCCGGGCGCGGCGTCCGGGTAATCTTTCTGGGATTTGATGCAGTCCATGACGCCCTGGCTGCTGCCCTCGGAGAGCATTTCGGCCAGATTCCGGGTGGATTTGTCGGTGAGGGTCTTCATCCCGATCCCCATCCGGGTGTTGAGTTTTGCCATGGTGCTCTGCCCCTGCGCCGTGCCGCCGCAGGCGGTAATGGCGGTGTGCGCCTCCTGGTTCAGCTCCCGATAGATGTTCCGCTGGCGCAGCAGCTCCGCCTTGAAGCGGGGTTCCTCTGCCATCGGCACGATCTGCTCCAGCGTGTTTTTGCCCATCTCGGTGTTCTGCACCACGGCTTCCAGCAGGTTGAGGTTGTCGTTTTTCTGATTTTCCATACAAAAAGAGCCCCCTTTTGGCCTTAGCATCTCCAAAAGGGGGCTCTTTTATCCGTTGTGGTTCAGGACTGGCTGACCTGATCGCCGCCCGCCTGCTGCACGGCCTTGAGCCGCTGCTGACAGAGCTGGAACACGGCCTCCCAGTTGCGGCCCCGCACCTCACTGGTGCAAGCCACGGCAATGGACTGCGGGATGGGCACCATCTTCATCAGGCCCACGGACGTCACACACTCGTGCGGCATCTGGCCATAGAGGGTGTGCAGCTCTTCCTCCAGCTCCTTGCAGTTCTTGTCCGCACAGCCGATCACAAACAGGCTGTCGGCCAGGCGGCAGACCACCCGTTCAGCCGGGCGTTCAAAGTGCTTCTTCCACTGGTTTGCCACAAAGCAGACCAGCTGGCTCATCACCACCGGGCCATACCCGGCCCGCAGGGCGTCGGCGTTGTCCAGCGCCACCAGTGCCAGCGAGGCGCAGCGGTGCTGGTCGGCCCACTCATCCAGGTGGGTGCAGAACTCCGTCTCAAAATAGCGGCGGTTGAACACACCCGTCAGGAAATCGTGGTTCATATCCTCGCGGCAGAGTTCGCGCTCCCGCGGGGTCATCCGGTCTTCCGGCAGGCCGCTGCCTGCCAGAGGCGCTGTCATCTGCAGCTCCCAGACTTTGCCCTCGGCAAAGATCTGGCGCCGCAGCACGCAGCCTACCTGCCCGTTGCGCAGCTCGTAGTCCACCATGAGGCCGTCGTCCTGCCAATAACGGCTGCTGTCTTCATCCAGCTCCGTCAGGGTCACGTCCTCAAAAGCGAGCTTCGCGTCCTGCACAAACCGCTGCAGGTCCTGCTCTGTACATTCTTTCTTCATGCGTTTTTCCCCATCATCTGCGCCCGCTTTCTCCCTCACGGTGCGCCTGTGCCTTCGTGGCCGCCACATACGGCCTCGATTCAAAGAGATTATAGCACTTGATGGAAACGCCTGCCAGCAAAACGCAGAAGTTTTCTCAAATGTTTTTATATTTTCGGCAAATTGCTAAAAGCATTTCAGTACGGGGCACGGGTTATGTGCGACAATACACCTCGCACTCTTCCAGAACGCGCTTGGCCAGCGTGGTTTTTGCAAACCCGTCCGCTGCACGCCAGATCCAGTTGCCGCCCAGCTTGCCGGGAGTATTCAGGTGGGCCTGCGCGCCCAGGCCCAGCCAATCATACATGGGGATGATGACCCGGTCCGCCACCGAGCCCAGCGCTGCCCGGATGAGGGCGATGCGGGCGTCGTCCACCTTGACGGCAGCCACTTCCTTGGCGGTGGGCTTGCAGGGGGTCGAGGTGGAGGTAGGCCGCCGCCGTGGCTTTTTCTTTCTCAGTGGCAGAATTTACCCACCAGTCGGTCAGGGTGGTGTTATCGTGGGTACCGGGTAGACCACGCAGTTCTTGACGTGATTGTGGGGCAGATACTCATTGTCCCCGCCGCTGAAAGCAAACTGCAGCACTTTCATGCCCGGGAATGTGCTGTCCGCCAGCAGTTCCCGCACGCTGGGGAAGAGCTCGCCCAGATCCTCTGCAATGATGGGAAGCTTGCCCAGCGCGGCTTCCAGCGCCTGGAACAGCTCCATCCGGGGGCCGATCTCCCACTTGCCGTTCTTGGCGGTGGCGCTGCCTGCCGGGATGGCCCAATAGGTGTCGAACCCGCGGAAGTGATCGATGCGGAGCAGGTCGTAAATGCCCAAAGCATGGCGGACCCGCTGCACCCACCAGGCGTATCCCGTCTGTTTATGGTACGGCCAGTTATACAACGGGTTGCCCCACAGCTGGCCATCCGCCGAGAAATAGTCCGGCGGGCAGCCGGCCACCCGGGCAAAGCGGCCCTCGCCGTCCAGCTCAAACAGGGGGCCGCCCACCCAGGCGTCCACCGAGTCCGCAGAGACGTAAATGGGAATATCGCCCAGGATCTTCACGCCCTTTGCATTGGCGTAGTCCTTGACGGCTTTCCACTGGGTGCCGAACTTGTACTGCAAGAACTTCCAGAAGCCGATCTCTTCCTCATGGGCGGCGCGGAACCGGGCCAGTGCTCCGGCATCCCGCGTCCGGTACTCCCGGGGCCAGTCGGTCCAGCTCTTCATCTGGTGTTCGGTCTTAAGGGCCATGTACAGGGCATAATCCTCCAGCCAGGCCTCGTTGGCCAGCGTAAAGGCATAATAATCATCCGGATAATAAAACGCGCAGCCGTGCTGGCCCGCGCACTGCTCCCGCCAAGCCTGATAAGCAGTGCGGAGCACTTTGTAGCGGCTGGTGTAGAGGGTGCCGTAGTCCACTTCCAGCGGGTTTTCGCCCCACTCTTCTGCCTTGAGCTGGGCCGCGGTGAGCAGACCCTCGGCCTTGAGGGCGTCGAGGTCGATGAAATAGGGGTTGCCCGCAAAGGCGGAGCAGCTCTGGTAGGGGCTGTCGCCGTAGCCGGTGGGGCTCAGGGGCAGGATCTGCCAGATGGTCTGGCCTGCCTCGGCCAGAAAATCCACAAACTCCAGCGCCGCTTTGCCAAAGCAGCCGATTCCATAGGGGCCGGGCAGGCTGGACACCGGCATCAGAATTCCACTTTCACGCATGATGTGTTCCCTTCCTCGTTTGGTTTTGTCCGTTTTTATGCTGGTTCCTATCATAACATAACCGCAGACTATTTTCCACAGGCAAAAATCGTGGTATACTTATGAAACCTCTCAGGCGCTTTGCGCCAGCCGTTCCCCTTTCGGCACTTCCGTGCCACCTCCCCCGGCCGGGGAGTCTTTCCGATCAGGGGAGCCCTTGGCAGAGAGATTTCGTTTTCGATGAACCCAATGGAGTCTGCTTGGAAACAAAACGGACTGCCAAAGCCTCTCCTGACAGGAGAGGTGTCATCAAGCGAAGCGACGATGACGGAGAGGTTTTCAGGAGGAAAATCTATGCAGCGCACTGAAAAATATTACGAGGCCGATGCGTTCCGCAGGGAAGCCACCGGCCGTATCCTTGCTGTGGAGCCGGGCAAAACGGGCGGAAAGCTGGCACTGGACGGCACCGTCTTTTACCCGGAGGGCGGCGGCCAGCCGGCTGACCGCGGCACCCTGACCCTGGCCGACGGCACCGTGCTCCACGTTACGGATGTCCATGAGAGCGAGGGCGTCATCTGGCACACGGTGGATGCCCTGCCCGCCGGGGCCGTGCCCGGGGCCGAGGCTGCCGAAGCCATCGACTGGGAATGGCGGTTCGATAAGATGCAGCAGCACACCGGCGAGCATATCCTCTCCGGCATCCTGCACGCCATGTTCGGGGCTGAGAACGTGGGGTTCCACATCGGCTCGGAGGCCGTCCGGATGGACACCAGCGTGCCCATCTCCGCCGAGGGCCTGCGGGAGGCCGAGCTTGCCGCCAACCGGATCGTCTGGCAGGATGTGCCTGTCCTCATCACCTATCCCACGCCGGAGGAGCTGGCGGCCCTGACCTACCGCAGCAAAAAGGAGATCGCGGGCCAGGTGCGGATCGTGACCATCCCGGGGGCAGACGTCTGCGCCTGCTGCGGCACCCACACCGCCACCACCGGGCAGGTGGGCCAGATCAAGATCCTGGCGTCCGAAAACTACAAGGGCGGCGTCCGGCTCAGCGTGGTCTGCGGCCAGCGGGCCCTTGCGGAAGCCCAGGCCATGCGGGCCCGGCAGGCGGACATTGGCGCTTTGCTGAGCGCCAAATCCACCGAGACGGCCAACGCCGTCCACCGGGTGTACGAGGAGTACACCGCCCTGAAATTTGCCCACTTCGGGCTGTGCAGCCAGTTATTTGACACCATGGCCCAGCTGGTGACCCCCGGGGAGGATGCCATCCGCATCGTGAACGGACTGGACCCGGACGGCCTGCACCGGCTGGCAGTCCGCTTGAGCGAGGCCACCAGCGGCCTGTGCGCCGCCCTGACCCCCACAGACAAGGGCACCGGCTACTGCCTGGCTCAGGCAGACGGTGACGTCCGCGCCCTGACCAAAGCCCTGAACACCGCCCTCAATGGCCGGGGCGGCGGCAAGCCCGGCATCTGCCAGGGCAGCTGCGCCGCCACACCCGAAGAGGCAGCGGAATTTTTGAAAAATCGGGAATAATCAACACAAACTACAAGGAGTCTGAATTACTATGAGAATGCGTTTCAAGCCCTATGCCCGCGCTGAGCTGCTGGCCAGCGACTTCCACGTCCACGACCCCTTTGTGCTGGGCGGAAAATGGCACGCCCAGTATGCCCGCCCGGAGCAGCCTTTTGTGCTGGAGCTGGGCTGCGGCAAGGGCGGCTTCCTCTCCCAGCTGGCCAGTGCCCACCCGGAGAACAATTACCTGGCATCGACATCACCGACAAGGTGCTGATCCTGGCCAAGCGGAAAGTGGAGGCCGCCTATCAGGCGGCTGACCGCCCCATTGACAACGTGAAGATCATGAGCGCCGACATTGAGCGGATCCACAACGTCATCTTCCCGGAGGACACCGTCAGCCGCGTCTACATCAACTTCTGCAACCCGTGGAGCAAGAACGGTTCCTCCCACAAGCACCGCCTCACCTACCCCCGCCAGCTCATCCAGTACCGGGCATTCCTTGAGGACGGCGGCGAAATTTACTTCAAGACCGATGACGACGACCTGTTCCGCGACAGCCTGGAATATTTCCCCGCTTCCGGCTATGAGATCACCTGGAAGACCTTTGACCTGCACGAGAACGAGCCGGAGTGGAACATCCGCACCGAGCACGAGGGCATGTTCACCGAAATGGGCATCAAGATCAAGGCCCTGATCGCCCGCAAGCTGCCCGGCGACGAGAGCGTGACCTGGGTGGAGCCCAAGGTGCTCAAAAAGCTGGCGGCTGCAGAGGCTGCTGCCGCCGAAGCCGCCGCGAACGAGGCCGAAAACCATGAATAATCCCTGCGAATTCTGCCTGAACAATCAGCAGGATGAATACGGCAGCTATTACTGTGCACAGGGGGCTGCCTTGGACGAGGACGAGATGGCCCGCTACCTTGCCCACGCCACAGCGGCCTGCCCGTTTTATGAGCCGGGCGATGAATATAAGATCGTGCACAGACAGAACTGACAGGAGGTGCTGTTTTTGTCGTTTTTCCTCAACACCACAGTCTGCGGCTTTACGCTGTATCAGATCCTGGCGTATTTCCTCATCTATTCCTGCCTGGGCTGGTGCCTGGAGGTGGTGTATGCCGCCGCCACGACAGGCCAGATCGTCAACCGGGGCTTCCTCAACGGCCCGGTCTGCCCCATCTACGGCTTTGGCATGGTCATCGTCCTGTTTGCCCTGACGCCGTTTGCGCGCAGCACGCTGGCGCTCTACATCGGCGGCGTCATCCTGCCCAGTGCGCTGGAGCTGGTGGGCGGCTGGGCACTTTACAAGCTCTACCACACCCGCTGGTGGGACTACAGCGATAAGCCGTTCAACATCGGCGGCTACATCTGTCTGGAGTTCTCCCTGCTGTGGGGCGTGGGCACGCTGGTGATGATGAAAGCCATCCACCCCACGATCGCCGGGTTGGTGGAGCTGGTGCCGCCTTTCATCGGGTTCATCCTGATGTGCTTCCTCTACGCCGTCTACGCGGCAGACGTTGTTGTCACGGCCGTGGCCGCCTCTGACCTGGCCCGGGAGCTGGACGCCCTGGAAAATGTGGCCGACAGCATCCACGCCGTCAGCGACGCCATGACCGAGATCCTGGGCACCACCGCCATGGAGGCTGACCAGAAACTGGACGAGAACCGTCTGCAGTTCAAACTGGCCGCTGCCGAGGCCCGGGACGCCGCTGCCCAGCTTTCGCCCAAGGAAGCGGCTGAGGCCATGCGCCGCAAGGCCGACGAGGCCCGGGACGCCGCCCGCCGGGCTTCCGAGATCTCCCGCCTCAATGCGGCCGAAGTCGCCAAGGCCGTCAAGCTGGCGGCCAAGGGCACAGCCGAGCGGACCGCCGAGCTGCTGCAGCTGGAACAGCTGGCCGAGGAGCTGGCTGCCCGGAGCGAGGAACTGCGGGAGCGCACCCGCCGCACGACCCACTTTGGCAAGGGCCGTATGCTCCGCGCCTACCCCAGACTGCGCCATGGTACCAAACAGCTCACGCTGGACGAACTGCGGGAGCGCCTCAAATACGAGCACAAGCACTCTGCATAAGAAGATACAAAAATGGGCCGTCCCTATGAAATGAACCCCAAAAGTTAGACAAAATTTAAAATCAAGCAACCTGAACGGTCTGAATCCTGTATTGCACAGGCTCAGGCCGTTTAGTTTTAATTTGATTCGGCAGTTGTTGTAGTAATCGATATACTCAACAATGGCCTTTTCGAGCTGTTCAACGGAATCGAATTTTTCCAAATAGAACAGTTCCGTCTTGAGCAAGCCAAAGAAGTTTTCAGCAACCGCATTATCCAGACAAGTGGCTTTCCGGGACATACTTTGTGTAATGCCTTTCGCTC
>NZ_QTVP01000021.1:0-42154 GCF_003460645.1 Faecalibacterium sp. OF04-11AC
CTGCTTGCACTTTTCAAAGGCGGAGCCGTCCGCGATGACAGCCTCAGCCATGGCGCGGCATTCCGCCGGGGTGCCCTTATCAGCCAGCACCAGCATATTGGTGGCCAGCTGGAGGCAGACCTCGGTCAGGTCGGCCGGGCCCTTGCCCTTAAGCACGTCCATGCTCTCCATCACTTCCAAGCTGTTGCCGATGTTATGGCCCAGCGGGGTGTCCATATCGGTGATCATGGCGGCCACATGGCGGCCATGGTGGGTGCCAATGGAGACCATCAGCTTGGCCAGCTCAATGCTCTGGTCCACGGTCTTCATGAACGCGCCCGTGCCGGTGGTGACATCCAGCAGGATGGCGTCCGAGCCGGAAGCCAGCTTTTTGGACATGATGCTGGAGGCGATGAGGGGGATGCAGCTGACGGTGGCGGTCACGTCCCGCAGGGCGTACATCTTTTTATCCGCCACGGCGATGCCCTCGCTCTGACCGATGACCGAGAGGCCGATCTTGTTCACCTGCGCAAAGAATTCCTCCTGGGTCAGGGCTGTCCGGGTGCCGGGCACGCTCTCCATCTTATCAATGGTGCCGCCGGTATGGCCCAGACCACGGCCGCTCATCTTAGCGATCTTGACCCCGCAGGCTGCCACGATAGGTGCAATGACCAAGGTGGTCTTATCGCCCACGCCGCCGGTGGAGTGCTTGTCCACCTTGATGCCGGGGATGGGCGAAAGATCGACCATGACGCCGCTGTGGGCCATCACATCGGTCAGCTCTGCCGTTTCTTCATCGGTCATGCCGCGCAGGTAGACGGCCATCATCCAGGCCGCCATCTGGTAATCGGCTACCTCGCCGCTGACAAAGCCGTTGACAATGGCTTCCAGCTCTTCCCGGGTATGGGTGCCGCCATCACGCTTTTTTGCGATCAGATCATAAATACGCATAACGTCACGCTCCTTGTTTTAAAAGTACGACTTTTTTAGTTTATTATAACAAAATTTTCTATAAATTCAACCGTTTTTCTCAGATTCAAGCACAAAAGGCGCAGCCGCCCTTGCAGCAGCTGCGCCCTTGTAAAAATCCGATCAGCGGGAACCCTTGTCGTAGGGGATACCCTCGGCCTTGGGGGCCATGCTGTTCTTGGAGGTAAATGCCAGAATGATCATCGAGGCGATGAACGGCATCATGTTGTAGATGTTGCTGGACCAGTGGAACTGTGCCAGGAACGTGGAGTCCGCAATGTTTGCCAGACTCTTGAACACGGCAAAGAACATGGCCGCGCCGCAGATGTTGAACGGCTTCCACTGGCCGAAGATCATAACGGCCATGGCCAGGAAGCCTGCACCTGCCACACCGACCTCAAAGTTCCAGGTCTGGACCGGAGGCACGATATAGGCCAGGCCGCCGATGGCACCCAGTGCACCGGAGATCATGACACCTGCATAGCGCATCTTGTACACGTTGATGCCCACGGAATCCGCAGCCTGGGGATGCTCGCCGCAGGCACGCAGACGCAGGCCGAAGCGGGTCTTATACAGCACGATATAGCTGATGACGAGCAGGATAATGCCCAGCGGCACAAAGATGCTCAGTTCCAGCTTGCCGATGCTGAACAGGAACGGCTTGTTGGAGTAGTTCAGCTTGGCGCTGCCGCTGTCGCTGAAGTTTTTGGCAATGACGACGGCCACGGCGGTAGCCAGCAGGTTCAGGGCCGTGCCGCCGATGGTCTGGTCCGCTTTCAGGTTGATGGAAGCAAAGGCCAGCAGCAGGCTGTAGATCACGCCTGCCAGCGCGGCCACCACCACGGCGATGACCACGATGAGCCAGGAGGGCAGGCTCGCCGGGAGCATGGTCAGGGTGAGGACACCCGCCACACCGCCGATGACCATGATGCCTTCCAGCGCGATGTTGATGATGCCGGAGTGCTCACTGAACATGCCGCCCAGAGCGACCAGCATCAGCACGATGCCATACAGCAGGGTATATTTGATCAGAAGCAGCATATCACTTGCCCTCCTTTTTGTTTTCTGCAGGGGCAGGCTCTGCGTTCACGTTGGTCTTATCCGCGTTCTTGAACAGCAGGGCGTGGATCTTGCCGCGGAACAGCATGGAGAATGCGCACAGATAGATGATGATGCCGCTGATGAGGTCCGAGATCTCGGTGGGGTAATACTTGGTGGAAAGGAACGAGCCGCCGACCGAGATGTGAGAGATGAACAGGGCAGAGAAAATGGTACCGATGGGGTTGGAACTTGCCAGCAGCGCCACCGAGATACCGTTGAAGCCCATGGCCGGGAGGCTGGTGGAGTTCAGCGGGTTCCACTGGGACACGTTGGAGAGGTAATACAGGCCTGCGCCGAAACCGGCCAGCGCACCTGCGATGGCCATGGAGAGGATGATGTTCTTCTTCTCGTTGATACCGGCATAGCGGGCCGCGCTCTTGTTCAGGCCGACCGCCTTGAGCTCATAGCCAAAGGTGGTCTTGTTCAGGATGACCCAGATCAGGACCGCCACGGCTGCCGCCAGGAAGATGGCAATGGTGGTGCTGTTGGTCTGGAACATCTTGTTCAGGCCAAAGTCCGGGATCAATGCCTTGGACAGCTCCGCGCTCTTGCCCAGGTTCAGGGTACGGGTGTTGCGCACATCGTACATGGGGCCGGTGCCGTTCTGGTAGATGAGTTCATTGACGAGGTAAAGGCCGATCCAGTTGAACATGATGGAGGTGATGACCTCGTTGATGTTGAAGTAGGCCTTGAAGAAGCCCGGAATAGCGCCCCAGATGCCGCCCAGGATGGTAGCCACCAGCAGGCAGACGAACCAGGGCAGCTTGAGCATGATGGCGCAGTACAGGGCACCAAAGGCACCAAGCGTGTACTGGCCGGAAGCGCCGATGTTGAACAGGCCCGTCTTAAAGGCGAAGCGACGGAAAGGCCGGTCATGATCAGAGGCGCCGCGTTGGCCAGCTCCTTGCCGACGCCATAGGGGGCATCATGGAAGCCGCCCTTGATGATGCGGACAAAGCCGTCGCCCCATGCGTGGGCCGGGTTGATGGCCAGCAGCACGAGGAAACCGACTGCCATACCAATGATGATGCACAGCAATGCTGCCATGACGCTCGTGACCGAGCTCTGCAGCCCGCTGTGGGAAAGTTTTTTCTTGTTCATTCCTGTTTACTCCCCTTTCCCCTGCTTGCGGGCACCAGCCATATACAGGCCCAGCTCCTGGACAGTGGTGGTCTTGGGATCAAATTCGCCTACGATCTCACCCTCGTACATGACAAGGATGCGGTCGGAGAGGTTCATCACTTCGTCCAGCTCCAGGCTGACCAGCAACACGGCCTTGCCCTTATCGCGCTCGGCCACGATCTGCCGGTGGATGTATTCAATGGCGCCGACGTCCAGGCCGCGGGTGGGCTGCACCGCCACCAGCAGCTTGGGGTCTTTGTCGATCTCGCGGGCAATGATGGCTTTCTGCTGGTTGCCGCCGGACATGCTGCGCACGATGGTGGAGCTGCCCTGGCCGCTGCGGACGTCGTACTGCGCGATCAGTTTATCGGAGTACTCCCGCACTTTCTCTTTTTGGATGAAGCCGCCTTTCTGGAACTCCGGCTGCCAGTAACGCTGGAGCACCATGTTGTTCTCCAGGCTGTAATCCAGCACCAGGCCATGCTTGTGGCGGTCTTCGGGGATATGGCTCATGCCGTCCTTGGAGCGCTGGCGGATGGATTCACGGGTGATATCCTTGCCGTCCAGCGTAATGGTGCCGCTGGACAGTTTTTCCAGGCCGGTCAGGCCGTAGATGAACTCGGTCTGGCCGTTGCCCTCAATGCCCGCCAGGCAGACGATCTCGCCGCCGTGCACCTGGAACGAAACATTCTTGACGGAGTCTTTCTTGCTCTGGCTGTTGTGCATGGTCACGTTCTTCACGTCCAGCACCGCCTTGCCGGGGTTGGCAGGCTTTTTCTCGACCTGAAGCTGGACATCACGGCCCACCATCATGCGGGAAAGCTCTTCCTTGGTGGTGTCCTTGATCTCCACAGTGCCCATATACTTGCCCTTGCGCAGGACGGTGCAGCGGTCTGCCACCGCCATGATCTCGTTGAGCTTGTGGGTGATGAAGAGGATGGATTTGCCCTCTTTCTTGAACCCGCGCATGATCTCCATGAGCTCGTCGATCTCCTGCGGCGTCAGAACAGCCGTGGGCTCGTCGAAGATCAGGATCTCATTGTCGCGGTAGAGCATTTTCAAGATCTCCACGCGCTGCTGCATTCCAACGGAAATGTCGCTGATGAGGGCGTCCGGGTCCACCCGCAGGCCGTACTTCTCGCTCAGGGCCATGACCTTTTTGCGGGCCTCGGCTTTCTGCAAAAAGCCCATCTTGTTGGGCTCCACGCCCAGGATGATATTGTCCAGCACGCTGAAGCACTCCACCAGCTTGAAGTGCTGGTGCACCATGCCGATGCCAAGCGCATTCGCGTCGTTGGGGTTCCGGATGGCGACCTCCTTGCCATTTTTGAGGATCTTGCCTTGTTCCGGCTGATACAGGCCGAACAGCACGCTCATCAGCGTGCTCTTGCCTGCACCGTTCTCGCCAAGCAGGGCGTGTACCTCACCTTTACGCAGCTGCAGGGTGATATCATCGTTCGCCTTAATGCCAGGGAATTCCTTGGTAATATGGAGCATCTCGATCACAAAGTCCTCTGCCAATCTGCTCACTCTCCTTTCGTGCCATAGCGACACCGATACTATTCTAGTGTCAATTATACCGTATTTCTTCCGTTTTGCACACTTCTTTTTGAATTTTTATCGGAATGTTGCAATATAAGTATCACTTTTGTGCATTATACACAAAAAGAGCAGGGCGCTCTTTGGGAAGCGTCCTGCTCTTAAAATGCAGCCTGTGCCGCGTTTTGCCATTACTGGATGTAGTTGACCGTGGTGAACTCGCTGACGGTGGGCTTGGTAGCGTCGTCGGAGTTGTTATCGACCACGATCTCACCGCTCTTGATCTTCTCCTTGACAGCCTCGTACTCATCGACGGTAAAGGTCTCGAAGTTCCAGCTGTCCTCAGCAGTGGGCAGGCCGATGTAATCGCCGTCCTCCAGGCCAAAGTTGCCGTTGGAAGCAGCGATCTCGCCCCACTCGCCTGCCTCGATATCAGACAGAGCGGTGTTGACAGCCTCGGTCAGGCCCTTCATGGCAGAGGTGATGAACGGGTTGTAAGCAAAGGAGCCGTCAGCCACGCCATTGACACCAATGTAGTTCTGGTCAACGTCAACACCGATGACGTAGCCGTTGTCTTTCAGAGCAGCTTCCACAGCAGAGGTGTAGATGCCGCCGCCGCAGGCAAAGACCACCTGAGTACCATTGGAGTACCAGCCCTCCATACGGGAGGTGATGTTTGCATCGCCGTAGAACTGGCCGCCGTAGAAGTAGTTGATGTCGATGTTGGTGCCCAGCTCCTGAGCAGCAGCGTCAGCGCCCTGCACGAAGCCGTAGCCGTAACGGATAACCGCGGGAACAGCCATGCCGCCCAGGAAGCCCAGCTTGGTCTTGCCGTCCTTGGCGATGGCGTAGCCTGCCAGGTAGCCTGCCTGCTCCTCTTTAAAGGTGATGCAGTAGCAGTTTGCGGGGACGCTGTCGGTGCCGATATCGCCCTGGGTGACGTCGATGGCGATGAACTTGACATCGGGGTACTGGTCAGCAGCCCATGCCAGAGAAGCGCCGTACAGGTAACCAACGCAGACGATGACGTCAGCACCGTCGTTGACAGCCTGGCGGATCATGGTCTCACGGTCCTCATCGGAAGCGTCAGCCTCGGGGATGTAGTACTGGCAATCATCGCCCATGTAGCCGGAGACAGCAGTCCAGCAAGCCTGGTTGAAGCTCTCGTCATCGATCGTGCCGGTATCGCAGGTCAGTGCGACCTTGACGATCTTGTTGTCGCCACCCTCAGCGGTGGAAGCAGCGGAAGAAGCTGCAGCGGAGGAAGCGGTGCTGGTGGAGGTGGAAGAAGAACCACCACAAGCGGTCAGAGCGGTAGCAACAGCGGCCACACCAGCCACTGCCAGGAAGTTACGACGAGAAATCATCATAATGAAAACTCTCCTTTTATTTTGAATTCAATTCTGCGTTTTGTTTGCGAAATGCGCACACTTGCACATTTACTGGCTCAAGTATAGCGGGAAGTGATGACAGATGCAAGCGATTTCTGATTACAAAACCTTTACAATATTTTTGTAGAATTCATGCAACAGTACCACTTTTCTTTTACTTTCGCGGCATTTCAGTCTTCTTTTTCGTCCTCTACGGCCTGATTACCCGCCACATTGGAGGGACCGAACCCAAAGGGCAGCAGCTCGTCCATGCTGCGCTCCATGAAATCATCCGGCGTTTTGGCCATGATGACGTTCAGCTCCGGGCCGCCAAACTCAAACAGTGCCTGACGGCAGACGCCGCAGGGCGAGGTGATCTGCTGATTGATCTCGCCCCGGCGGGAGCCTACCACGGCGATGTCCGTAAATTTGGTCACGCCCTCGCTCACGGCTTTGAACAGCGCGGTGCGCTCGGCGCAGCTGGTGGGGGTAAAGGCGGCATTCTCCACATTGCAGCCGGTAAAGACACGGCCATCCTCGGCCCGCAACGCGGCACCCACCATAAAGTCGCTGTAAGGCACGTAAGCCCTCTCCCTGGCCGCAAGGGCCATCCGGATGAGCTCCTGCTTTTCTTCGAGAGTCAGTTTCGTCATGGTATTTTCCTCCCGTTAAAAACAGCGCGGCAGTCCCCCGCCGCGCCAACTTTCTTTTTAGTACTCCGCGCCCAGAGCCACTTTCATCATATCGGTAAAACTCTTCTGGCGCTGCTCGGCGGTGGTGATCTCCGGCGAGACGAAGCTGTCCGAGATGGTCAGCAGGCAGGCAGCGTTTTTGCCCAGCACCTGCGCGTTGGCAAACAGGGCAAAGCTTTCCATCTCCACGCAGAGGCAGCCGCGCTCATCCCGCAGCTTTTCCCAGTAGGTGGGCTTTGCGTCGGAGGGCTGGCGGTAGAACACATCCGAGGAGTGGATGTTGCCCTCGATGAGGGGGATGCCCTGCTTGGCAGCCGAAGCGCGGAGCTTGTCGTTCAGGCTCTGGCTGGGCTGGGTGATGTCGCCCTCAAAGCCGCTCTGGACCCGGGCGTAGTTGGACTCGCTCACGGCACCGGTGGCCAGCACGGTATCAAACAGCTTGGCTTTCTCGGTATAGCTGCCTGCGGAGCCGATGCGGATGATGTTGTCCACATCGTAGAACTTGAACAGCTCATAGGAATAGATGCCGATGGAGGGCATTCCCATGCCGCTGCCCATCACGCTGATGGGGCGGCCCTCATAGGTGCCCGTAAAGCCCAGCATCCCACGGACCCCGGTCACCTGCCGGACATCTTTCAGGAACGTGTCTGCAATGAACTTGGCGCGCAGGGGATCGCCGGGCATCAGGACGGTTTTGCAAAATCGCCTTTCTCGGCGCTGATGTGCGGGGTAGACATAGTGCATTCTCCTTTTTATGATGTTATTTTTTCCCCGGGAAGATACTCTGGGGAGGAATATACGAACCATTGAGCCGGATTTCAAAGTGGCAGTGGTTGCCACTGGAGCGGCCCGTGCTGCCCACATAGCCGATGAGCTGGCCCTGCTTGACGCTCTGGCCCGCGTGGACGGTCAGGGACAGGCAGTGTGCATACACCGAGGTGTACCCGCTGCCGTGGCTGATGATGACCGAGTAGCCGTAGCCCCTGCCCGCGCCGGCGCGCTCATAACCCGCCTTGGTGACCGTGCCGGAAGCCGTGGCATAGATGGGCGTGCCTGCTGCCGCGCAGATATCCACGCCCTTGTGGCCGCTGCTGTACCAGCGGGAACAGTATTTATAGTTGGGGACAGGCCAGAGGAACCTGCCGCTGCCCGTAATGTACTTGGCACCGCCGGTGGAAGCTTTCTTGGTGCCCACCACCACTTTCTTGTTCACCGGCTCCTTGATGGTCTCGGTGGAAAGGATCGTCTGTTCCAGCAGGGCGCCGTTGGTGTCGTAGACATTCCGCATCGTCACGTTCCGCAGGCCGTTCTCACCCTCCTGGGTCGTCCGGGTCACGCCCTTGTTCAGGTCTCTGGACTCGGTGGTCTCGGTGCTGTAGGGGATCTCCTCCTGCCGGGTCTCGACCTTGGTGATCCGGACTTCGAGAGTCGCCTCCTCTTTGGTGACGATGAGCTCGTCTCCCTCCTGGATATTGGAGGTCTCCGTCAGGGGCGCGCCCTTGAAATTCGTGTTCAGGGCGCAGAGCTCTTTAAAGGTCAGGTCGTTCTTCTGGGCAATGGCCCACAGGGTATCGCCTGCCTGGACTTTGTAGATTTTCTCCGCCTGCTGGACACCGGACAGCTTGTTCACGACGTCCTGAAAATCCATGAAGCTCTCGTTAAAGTAGATGCCCTCTTCCAGATCGACGGACTTGTTGAACCCGACGGTCACGTTGGAGTTTTCCTGATCCTCGTAGGGCTCCAGCAGGCTGCTGATGTAGCCGCGCAGGCTGCTGCCGTCGGCGCAGACGGCGGTCAGCTCGCCGTCCAGATACAGGGCCGTGCCTGTGCTGATCTCATCGCTGGCGCTGCTGAGGATGGCGTTGGCCATCTCGTTTTCATCCATCACCGTGTGCCCCACCGAGATGGTGTAGGTCGGCTCAATGGTCCACTCTTTTTTCTCCGTACCGGAGTAATTGATCCGCTGCTGTACGTCCTCGCGGGCCAGGTTAAAGACCGTCTCGTTGGCCACATAGCCCACGGTCTGGCCGTTGACCTGCACCGCCAGCGCATAGGGCTGATACACCATGTGGTTGAACACGGCCACCCAGACAGCCAGCGCGCAGAGCGGCAGGATGTACATGGCCATGCGGGGCAGCAGCTTCACATTGCGCCGGATGCCGTTTGTGAAGAAATGTACACTGGCCTGCAGGGCCGCGCCAAGGCCTTTTTCCTGATGAATCCGGTGGGCATGAACCAGCAGCGCCCCGCAGCCCCGCACAAAGAGGACGATGGGGCCAAACAGGTCCTTGAGCACCTGTGCTGCACCGGGGAACGCCGTGACCATCAGGTCATGGGCCAGCGCTGCAAACCAGGCCGCCACCCACAGGGCTGCCGCGCGGACCCGCCGCCCGGCGCGGACGATGGCATATTCCGTCGAAAAGCCCAGAGCGTACAGGCCCTCGCCCACGGTCTGCACCATGGGGGTGGCCCGCATTTTCTGGGAAACATTGTTCATATGGTGCTGCGTTTTTCGGCGGAACCGATGTCTCCGCAGCAGATGCACACACTGCAGCCGCGCCCAGAGCGAGCGCAGCTTCTCCCCGCGCCGGGCCGTCGGTTTGGGGGCCGACGGCATCTCCTGCTGCGGTTCTGTTGTTTTTTCGTCCAGCAAAAAAGGATGCTCCTTCCGGATTCCAGTTTCTTTCCAGTCAGTAAAACCGCGCCGCAAAGTTTCAAAACGGCACAGTACATCAGTTTATCTTTCTTTTATTATACACTCCGCCCGCACCGAAACAAGCATTATCACAGAATTTGGCGGGAGCTTTCACGGACTTTTCACGAAATATACAAATTCTCGCGTCTCAATCCGTCAAAAGGGCCTGTAGATCCGCCGGGAGCGGGCTTTCCACCGTGATCCGCTGTCGGGGTGCTTCCCAGTCGATCACGATCCCGTCCGGCATCGGTGTATAGGCCGGGATCGTGTATGTCTGTTTTGCACAGTGGAGCGCCTGCCGCCCGACGCGCTCCCGGTGGCCGCCGTAGAGGTCATCCCCGGCCAGCGGGTGGCCCAGAGAGGCAAAGTGGACCCGGATCTGGTGGGTCCGCCCCGTTACCGGGACACAGGCCGCCAGGCTGAGGCCATTCTTTGCTTTTAATATGGTATACTCCGTGCGGCTGGGCTTTCCCTCGGGGGTCACGCACCGCCCGATGATACTGTCGCCCTGCCGCCCGATGGGGGCGTCGATAACGCCGGGGCCGAGAGGCAGTTCCCCCTCCACAATGGCATAGTAGAGCTTTTCCACGCCCTGGGCCAGCAGCGGGGCGGCGTAGCTGTTCCGCGCCGCCAGCACCAGGCCGCTGGTGTCCTTATCAATGCGGTTGACGGGCCGGAAGACCGTGCTCCTCCCCTGTGCCGCCGCCCAGGCCGCATAGCCGTTGGCCAGCGTGTCCAGCGGGTAGTTCAGGGTGGGATGCACGGCCAGGCGGGGCGGCTTTTCCAGCAGGAGGGCAAAAGCGTCCTCGTGGACGACCTGTACCGGGATCTCCGGCTGCGGGGCCACACCCTCACCATCGGCAGGCAGTTCAAACGAGAGCATCTGCCCGGCGGCGAGGCGGCGGTTTGCCAGGATGGGCTGGCCATCGGCAAAAAAGCCGCTACCGTGGAATTTCACGGCCCGGGCCAGCTCGGTGGAAACGGCACAGCGGCGCAGAAAATTGCGCAGCAGCACGCCATCCGCCTGCGGCGGCACCGGGAAATACAGCTTCATCCTGCCCGCCCCTTTCCAAGCTCAAAGATAAGGATAGTATACCAAAATTCCGCATCGCTTGCAAATCTTGTTTTTTTATGGTACTATAGGGAGCGGAAAACGAGTGGAACATACGGCGGCGGGGCGGCTTTGACCGCTCTGAGGAAAGTCCGGGCCTCACAGAGCACGGTAACTGCTAACGGCAGCCGAGGGTGACCTTAGGGAAAGTGCAACAGAAAACAAACCGCCGCAGCAATGCGGTAAGGATGAAACGGCGAGGTAAGAGCTCACCAGCGCATGGGTGACCATGCGGCTTTGTAAACCCTACCGGAAGCAACGCCTATATGGGACGGATAGCGCTGCTCGCGTGTCCCGAAGGCGGCACGAACCTGTCAGCAATGGCAGGTCTAGACAGATCGTCGTTTAATACAGAACCCGGCTTACGGTCTATCTCGTTTTCCACTTTTATGGCTTTGGGGGCTGCCGCGGCAACGCGGCGGCTCTTTTTGTTTTTGCAAGTTTTTCCGCCTGTTTCCCAACTGTTACTTTTCGTTTGGGGCAGATTGTGGTATACTATGAGCACGAACCCGGGGCCCTGCTCCTTGGTTTTTGATCAAAACAGACAGGATGTGAAATCCTCCGATGAAAGATGGTTTTTTGAAAGCCGCAGCCCTTTCCCCCGCCCTGCGGGTGGCGGACTGCGTGTATAACACCCAACAGATCATCGCCCAGCTGCGCGAGGCCGCGGGCCGGGGCGTCAAACTGGCGGTCTTCCCTGAGTTCTGCCTCACGGGCTACACCTGCGGCGACCTGTTTTTGCAGCGCACCCTCCAGCAGGGAGCGCTGACCGGGCTGCAGAGCGTTCTGGACGCCAGCAAAGAGCTGGACGTGGTGGCTCTGGTGGGTCTGCCGCTGCTGGTACGGGGCAAACTGTACAACTGCGCCGCTGTCCTCTGCAAGGGCCAGCTGCTGGGCCTGGTGCCCAAGACCTACCTGCCCAACTACGGCGAATTTTACGAAAAGCGCCAGTTCACCCCGGGCAGCACCGAAGTGGAAATGATTGCCGTCTGCGGCCAGCAGGTGCCCTTTGGCACCTCCCTGCTCTTCCGCTGCCGCGAAATGCCCAGCTTTGTGCTGGGCGTGGAGATCTGTGAGGATCTGTGGAGCGCTCTGCCGCCCTCCACGTTCCACGCGCTGGCCGGGGCCACCGTCATCGCCAACCTTTCGGCCAGCGATGAGACGGTGGGCAAAGCCGAGTACCGCCGGGCACTGGTGTCCAACCAGTCCGCCCGCCTGCTCTGCGGCTACCTCTACGCCTCTGCCGGCCACGGTGAGAGCACCCAGGACATGGTGTTTGCCGGCCATGACCTCATTGCCGAGAACGGCACTCTCCTCTCTGAAGCGAAGCCTTTTGCGGGCGGTTACGCCGAGACCGAGCTGGACTGCCAGCGGATGGAGAGTGAGCGGGCCCGCAACACCAGCTTTGAGCCCGCGGCAGACGGCTACACCACGGTGGAGTTCAGCCTGCCCCTCACTGAGACGGTGCTGACCCGCTGGGTGGACCCCACCCCGTTCGTGCCCCACAACCAGCAGCTGCGGGCCGAGCGTTGTGAGCTGATTTTGAAAATGCAGGCTGACGGCCTTGCCAAGCGGCTGGATCATGCCCACGCCAAGACCGCCGTCATCGGCATTTCGGGCGGGTTGGACAGCTGCCTGGCCCTGCTGGTGGCCGTGCGTGCCATGAAGCAGCTGGGCCGCCCCACCACCGACGTGCGGGCCGTGACCATGCCCTGCTTCGGCACCACTCACCGCACCCGCAGCAATGCCGAGATTCTGTGCGACGAGCTGAACGTCTCGTTCCAGGAGATTGACATTGCCAATACCGTCCACAGCCATTTTGCCGACATCGGGCAGGACGAGAACGTACTGGACGTGACCTTTGAAAACGGTCAGGCCCGCGTCCGCACTCTGGAGCTGATGGACCTTGCCAACCGTACCGGCGGCCTCGTGGTGGGCACCGGCGACCTCTCCGAGCTGGCCCTGGGCTGGGCCACCTACAACGGTGACCACATGAGCATGTACGGCGTCAACGCGGGCGTGCCCAAAACGCTGGTGCGCCATCTGGTGCAGTACGAGGCTGACATTGCCGCCTCCGAAGCGCTCAAGACCGTGCTGCTGGACATTCTGGACACGCCGGTCTCCCCGGAGCTGCTCCCCGCCAAGGACAACGGCGAGATCGCGCAGAAGACGGAAGATCTGGTTGGCCCCTATGAGCTCCATGATTTCTACCTCTACCATGTGCTCCGCTTCGGCTTTGGCCCGGCCAAGATTTTCCGGCTGGCAAAGGCCGCCTTTGCAGGCCGTGCCGAGTACCCGGACAGCGTGCTGTACAAGTGGCTGCGCAACTTCTACTGGCGGTTCTTTGCCCAGCAGTTCAAGCGCAGCTGCCTGCCGGACGGCCCCAAGGTGGGCAGTGTGACCCTCTCGCCTCGCGGCGACTGGCGGATGCCCAGCGACGCGGCAGCTGCTCTCTGGCTGGCCGAACTGGAGCAGATTCCGCTCAACGACAACATTGGATAACAGTTCATGAAACACAAACAGCTTCTCATCAATCTGATCTTTGCCGTCGTGGTTCTTGGAATCGCAGGCGGGTGGTTTGCCTGGCGGGCCGCCCACCGCACGGGTGCAGCGACCTTAGCCGCTGCCCTGACCTACGGCGACGCCAACACGGTGCTGGATATCCCGCTGACCAAGGATGCCACCTACGATGTGGACACCGGCTACCTGACCGTGCACATTCAGGTGCAGGACGGAGCCGCCCGCTTTGTGGACTCCCCCTGCCCGGACCACATCTGTGAGCATTACGGCTGGCTGCGGGAAGAAGACCAGACCGCGACCTGTCTGCCGGCCCGCGCCGTGCTGACCATTGTTCCCGTGTCCTGACCCATGGCCAGGCACACTGTCAAAGGAGAGTATTCTCATGTTCGATGAAAATGACCGTTCCTCCCACCCGGACGATACTTCCCGGCACATCCGCCGGGGCGCGCGGCACGAGGACGACAAGACCATTGAGGTGGACAGCTCGGCGTTCTTTGCGCCGGAGGTGCCCCAGCCCCAGTCTCCGCCGCCCAAACCGCCCCGGAACAATCCCCCCTCCCACAAGGCACCGGAGCCTCCCCGGGAGCACAAGATGACCATTCCGGGCGAATCGACCCCGAAACGAGGCGTTATTTTGCTGGTATTACAGGCAATTTTAAGTGTCGGCGCTCTGGTGCAGCTGTGGCGCACCCAGATGCTGCCCGCGCTGTATCTCATCCTCATCACGGCACTGCTGGTGCTGCTCTGGCTGCTGGTCAAGCGCTGCCAGGAGTACAAGACCCCGGGCGCTGTGTCCCGGGTGTTCTCCCTCTTCCTCTGCGCCGGGCTGGCCGTGGGCTGTGTCTGGGCACAGCAGGGCCTTGCCGCACTGGATAATGTCACCTCCGGCCTCATCACCGGCGCGGAAGCCAATAAGATCACCAAAGAGCCGTTCGTGGTCTACCTCAGCGGCGTGGACAACCGCGGTGAGCTGACCGAAAACGCCCGCAGCGACGTGAACATTCTGGCGGTGGTCAACCCGGAGACCAAGCAGGCGGCTCTCATCAACACCCCGCGTGACTACTATGTAGACCTGGCGGGCACCGACAGCAAGGATAAGCTGACCCATGCCGGCCTGTACGGCGTGGAGACCAGCATGGCGACGCTGGGCAACCTCTACGGTGTGAATGTGGAACACTACATCCGCATCAACTTTGCAGGCTTCATCCGCATCATCGACGCGATCGGCGGCGTGGATGTCTACTCCGACCAGGCGTTCACCTCGGTGGGCAGCCCCGGCTACTATGACCCCACCACCTTTGCCGAGGGCTGGAACCATCTGGACGGCAAATCCGCCCTGGCCTTTGCCCGGGAGCGCCACGCCTTTAAGAACGGCGATATCCAGCGCGGCATCAACCAGATGAAAGTCATTGACGCCATGGTGGAAAAACTCAAGTCCCCGGCCCTGCTCATGAGCTTTTCCAAGCTGATGGATGCAATGGCGGACTGCTTTGTGACCAGCCTGTCCCAGGAGCAGATCTCGGCCCTGGTCCGGATGCAGCTGAGCGACCTGTCCAGCTGGGATATCCAGAGCTACAGCGTGACCGGTACCAGTGCCAAGAGCACCAAGTGCTACTCCGCCAAGGGCCAGAGCCTCTATGTCATGAAACCGGATGAAAACTCCGTCAACGAGGCAAAAGCCCTCATCGCGGCTGTGCTGGGCGGGGAAGACAAGCTGACCAGCACCAGCCAGACCCCGGAGAAGACCGACGTCTACACCCCGACGGCAGACCCCAACGCGGCTGTCTCCGTGCCGGAGGAGGCCCCGGACAGCGTGATCGTCGAAGAACCCGCCGAGAGTGTCCCGGAAGAGACTCCCGCCGATGGGGAAACCACCCCGGAGACCCCGGCGGATAGTGAGCAGAGCGCTTCCACGGAAGCACCGGCAGAATCCGAAGCCCAGCCTGCGCAGGGCGGCGAGACGGGCGGCGAAAGCCCCGCCATCTCCATGCCCAGTCAGGAACAGCTGGAGCAGGCGGCCTCCTCCCTGCATCAGGCCGCTTCCACGGTGCTGGATGCTCTGTTTGGCTCCTCCAGCTCTTCGGAAAGCACCGACACCAACGCAGCCAGCGACGCTGCATAAACCCGGATATCACAAGACCCCCGTTCCATTGGAACGGGGGTCTTGCTTTTCTCGAATCAGCTTACTTCAAAATCTCCGGCAGCACGCTCTGGCCGTCCAGGCTGGAAGCGTCCACACCGAGGTAATCGCAGATGGTGTGGGCGATGGTGCCAAAGCAGAGCTTGGTGCCCAGATCCACGCCGGGCTTGACGCCCTTGCCGCAGATGAGGTAGGGCACATACTCACGGGTGTGGTCGGTGGTCTTGGTGTAAGAGGGGTCGCAGCCGTGATCGGCGGTGACCATCAGCAGGTCGTCCTCCCGCATCCCGGGGATGAAGTCGGCCAGGAAGTGGTCAAACTCGGTGGCGGCGGCAGCGTAACCCGCCACGTCGCGGCGGTGGCCGTAGAGCATATCAAAGTCCACCAGGTTGACGAACGCCAGGCCCTCGAAATCACGGGTCTGCAGGGCCTTGGTAAAGGCAATGCCATTGGTGTTGCCCGTGGTCTTGATTTTTTCAGTGACGCCCTCTCCATCAAAGATATCAAAGATCTTGCCCACCGCGATGACGTCCTTGCCGGCGTCTTTCAGCAGGTCGAGCATGGTCTTGCGGGGCGGCTTGAGGCTCAGGTCGTGGCGGTTGGTGGTGCGGTAGAACGTATCGGCCGTGTGGCCCAGGAACGGCCGGGCGATGACACGGCCCACGCCGTATTCCCCTTTCAGCATCTCACGGGCGATCTCGCAGTAACGGTAGAGCTCGTGCACCGGCACCAGCTCCTCGTTGGCGGCCACCTGGAACACACTGTCGGCACTGGTGTACACGATGAGGGCATTCTCTTTCATGGCCTGTTCGCCGTAATCTTTTAGCACCTGGGTGCCGGAATAGGGCTTGTTGCAGAGCACTTTGTGGCCGGTCTTCTCCTCAAACTCCTGGATGAGGGCATCGGGGAAGCCTCCGGGAACGTGGGCAGCGGCTTGGGGCTGACCACACCGGCGATCTCCCAGTGGCCGATGGTGGTGTCCTTGCCCATGCTCTGCTCCTGCAGGCGGGCAAAGGCACCCTCGGGGGCGGGGCTCTTCTCCCCTGCCGTCACGCCGTCAATGTTGAACAGGCCCAGCTTTTGCAGGTTGGGGCAGTGGAAGTTGGGGTGCTTGGCAATCGCGCCCAGGGTGTTGGTGCCCGCGTCGCCAAAGGCGGGGGCGTCCGGCTCCGCGCCAATGCCAAAGCTGTCGAGAACGATCAGAAAAACACGCTTTTCCATTTGCAGTGGTTCCTCCGTTTTTTCAAAATTCGGGTCCCTGCTCCCGGGGCACCATGCACCCCAAAAAGTGAGACTTTTTCTTAGTTCTATTATAGGCGCAGTTGGCTGTTTGTGCAAGCCTTTTGTTGCAGTATCGTGCACTCGGACATGGATTCAGCGAATTTAAGGGGCCAAACCCGACCACTCAACCGATTTTGGCGGTTGGTATAAAATCTTAAGGGTTTCTTAGCAAATATTTTTCTTGCTCTATTGTATCCAAGTGTTTATAATATAAGGTGGTGGGGTTTTGAACAAACAAACCATCAAGCGTTTTCCCTGGCAGCTTGGCTCTGCCAGAAGCAGCGGGAGGATGTAGTTTCCGCTGTGTGATAGAGTGAAATTTGAAGAGACGTAGTTGGAGGTACTTTATATGAGAAAAACAAAGATCATCTGCACCCTGGGCCCGTCCACCGATAAGGACGGCGTGCTGCGCGAGCTGGTCGCCAACGGCATGAACGTGGCCCGTTTCAACTTTTCCCACGGCTCCCATGAGGAGCACAAGGGCCGCCTGGACAACCTGAAAGCCATCCGTGCCGAGCTGGGCAAGCCCGTGGCTGCTCTGCTGGACACCAAGGGCCCCGAGATCCGCCTGAAAGAGTTCAAGAACGGCGTGGAGATGCTGGAAGCAGGCCAGACCTTTACCCTGACCACCCGTGAGGTGGAGGGCACCAAGGAGATCTGCTCCATCACCTACAAGGACCTGCCCCAGGATGTGCACGAGGGCGGCACCATCATGCTGGACGACGGCCTCATTAAGCTGCGCATCACCAACGTGACCGACACCGACATCACCTGCGAGGTGCTGAACAGCGGCAAGATCAAAAACAAAAAGGGCGTCAACGTGCCCGGCGTCCACCTCTCCATGCCGTACCTGAGCCAGCGCGACCGCGACGACATCATCTTCGGCGTGCAGCAGGGCTTTGATTTCATCGCGGCTTCTTTCGTGCGCACCGCACAGGACGTGTACGACATCCGCAACCTGCTGAACGAGTACGACTCCAACATCCGCATCATTGCCAAGATCGAGAACCGCGAGGGCGTGAACAACATCGACAGCATCCTGGCCGCCGCCGACGCCGTCATGGTCGCCCGTGGCGACCTGGGCGTTGAGATCGACTTCACCGAGCTGCCCGGCATCCAGAAGAGCGTCATCGACCGCTCGTTCTCCTTTGGCAAGCCCATTGTCACGGCTACCCAGATGCTGGACAGCATGATGGTCAACCCCCGGCCCACCCGTGCCGAGATCTCTGACGTGGCAAACGCCATCTACGACGGCACCTCTGCCATCATGCTTTCCGGTGAGACCGCTGCAGGCGCTTACCCCGTGGAGGCCCTCAAGACCATGTCCGCCATTGCCGAGCGCACCGAGAACGAGGTGCACTACCGCGACAACCGTCTGGTGGATGCCAGCAACGGCCAGATCAGCGTCAGCGACGCAACCGCGCACGCTGCCTGCCTGACCGCCAAGGACGTCAACGCTTCCGCCATCGTCACGGTGTCCGAGTCCGGCAACACCGCCCGCCTGCTGAGCAAGTACCGCCCCGCACAGCCCATCATTGCCTGCGTCATGAACGAGCAGGTGCAGCGTCAGCTGGCCATCTCCTGGGGCATCACCCCGCTGATGATGCCTCTGGCCCACAGCACCGATGAGCTGATCGAGATGTCCACCAACCTGGCCAAGGAGAACGGCTACCTGCACGACGGCGAGCTGGCTGTTGTCACCGCCGGCGTCCCCGTGGGCGTGTCCGGCACCACCAACATGATCAAGATCCACATGATCGGCAACTGCCTGGCTACCGGCGTGGGCATCGGCCCTGAGGGCTCTGCCCTGGCCAACGCCACCGGCAAGGCCTGCGTCTGCCACAACCTGGACGAGCTGCGGGCAAAGTTCAAGCCCGGCATGGTGCTGGTCGTGCCCTCCACCTCCAACGAGATGCTGAGCTACGTCCGTGACGCCGCCGCCATCGTGGTCGAGGAGCCAGGCCTGAATAGCCATGCTGCCATTGCCGGCAAGGCTCTGCTCAAACCTACCATCGTGGGTGCCGCCGGGGCCACTTCCCACATCCGCGATGGCCTGATGGTGGCCGTGGACTGCGCGCGCGGCAGCGTGCAGCGCCTGCAGGCCTGATTTTATCGGAAAGATTGGGAGGAAGTAGCAATGGAACGGATCGCAAGCTTTTGCGTGGACCACACCAAACTGGACCGCGGCATGTACCTGAGCCGCCAGGACGGCGATGTGCTGACCTGGGACATCCGGATGAAAAAGCCCAATCAGGGCGATTACCTGACCACGGGTGCCGCCCACACGCTGGAGCACCTGTTTGCCACCTATGCGCGGAACAGCGCCTACAAGGACGGCGTCATCTACGTCGGCCCCATGGGCTGCCGGACGGGCTTCTATCTGGTCACCCGCGGCCTGACCCCTGACGAGGCGCTGGCCCTGACCGTGGACTCGTTCCGCTTCATGGCCGCTTTTGAGGGTGCCGTCCCCGGCGCCAGCGAAGTGGAGTGCGGCAACTACCGCGACATGGACCTGCCCAAGGCCAAGGCGGAAGCAGCCGCCATGCTGCCCGTGTTGGAAGCTCTGACCGCTGACCAGCTGCACTACTGATTTCCCCCGGAACCTAACATAAGATGCGGAAAAGGCACGTTCTCCAAAAGAGAGCGTGCCTTTTTTGTAATATTCACACAAATTATTCCGGTTTGGAATCTTCAGGAAGCCGTCTCCACCCGGGTACAGCGCACCGCGCAGCGGGCACTGCCGCCGGTGGTACAGGTGAAGAGCGTCAGATCCCAGTCATCGCCGTCCGCCTTGCCCACCATCTCTTCGATCTGGGTAGGCTGCAGGGTCTCCACTTTGGAGACGGTGTAGTCCCACTCCCGGCCGTCCATATCCACAAACTGCACCGTGGTGCCTATCGCCAGCCGCTTGACAGGACTGAAATGCCGGGCATAGTTGTGGCCGCAGATGACCAGATCGTCCGTGAAGACCGAGCCCGCGTACCGCCCTGGGGCAATTTTGAGGCCCGGATAGCTCCACTCGCTCATCACAGGCAGGGCCAGCCCGATGGACGGGATGGAGAGATACCCGATGTAATCCCAGCCATCAATGGCGGTGACCGTCATCTCCCGGTCGGTGTCGTCCACCTGGGTGGGCACCAGAAGCTGCAAATGGTTCTCCTGCTCGTCCAGCGTCGTTTCCAGCTGATCCAGCACCTGTGCCGCCGCTTTCTGAGCGCGGCCATTGTCCCACTGGTTGTAGCCCAGCAGGCCCAGCGCCCCGGCCAGCAGCAGCGCTCCCAGCAGGATGAGGATGGTTCCAAGTCGTCTTTTCTGCATGGCTCAGTGTTTTTTGCGGAGCAGGATGCCCGCTGCAATGAGGCAGGTGCCTGCCGCCGTCAGCACCGGGATGGGCCAGTTCAGCTGGCCGGTCTGGGGCAGGGTCGGGCGGCCATTCAGCACCCAGTCGTCCGGGTTGCCCGGATTGGGAGCCGCGTTCTTATCCGGGCGGCCGTTCAGCACCCAGTCATCGGGGTTGTCGGCACCCGGAGGGGTGTTCTTGCCCGGTTCCTCGGGGATATCCGGAGTCTCCGGTTTGTCCGGCTTTTCCGGCGTGGTCGGTTTTTCCGGCTCGGTGGGCTTCTCGGGTTCCGTGGGTTTGTCCGGTTCCTCCGGCTTGTCGGGTTCTTCCGGCACGTCCGGCGGTGTGGTGGGCGTCAGCGTGCCCACCTTGGGCAGGGCGTCCACATCGTAGAGGTAGGTGTCCTCCTCCACCAGCGGCACCGACACCAGGAACGGGTTGATCTTCTCATACCCGGTGGACGCCGTGCTCTGGACGACGAGATACAGGCCCAGCGGCAGCCGTGAGAAGACGGCCTTGCCATCGGTATCCACGGTGAGCGTCTCCCCTTTGCTGTCGGCCGGGCGCTTGTCGTCCAGGGTCCGGGCCAGGTCGCTCTCCGAGAGATCGCCGAGGGAAACGCCGCAATTTTCAAAACCATTTGTATAATCGTAGCTTAAATTTCCATTTTGGCGACTGATGGAGGCCACCTGATACAGGGTCAGCTTGCCGCCCGAGACCGCGCTCCCGCTCTCGGAATCCCGGAGGGTCACGGTGACGCTGCCTTTCCGGGTGAGCTCAATGCTGGCGGCCGTGGCGGCGGCAAACGCCGGGGCCGCGCACGCTGCCGCCAGTGCCACAGCCAGCAACAGCGCCGCCAGCTGTTTACGAATTTGTTTCATGGGGGTCACCTCTCGTCGTTTTCTCATGTTTGCCTGCTTTCGGACGCTTCCGTGTGGTCACCAGCAGCCAGATCAGCAGCACTGCCAGCATGGGCAGGGCAATGACAGGCGCCGTGATGATGGGGTCGATCCGTGTCGCGTCCGCCGTGACACGGACATGTTTTTGGCTCTCCCGCGTGTTGACACGGTGGCCGCGCACCAGCAGGCGGTGGGTATTGATGCCGTAGGGCGTGCAGGTCATCAGGGTAACATAGTCCTGCCCTTCTACGGGCTGTAATAGATCCGTCTCGGTGGGGAGGACAATGGAGATCCGGTCCACCTCATAGGTCAGCACCCGGTCCAGCACGGTGATGGTGAACGTGTCGCCCGCTTCCAGCTCGTCCAGATTGGTGAACAGCTTGGCGCTGGGCAGGCCGCGGTGGGCCGAGATGACCGCATGGGTGCCCGCCCCGCCCACGGGGAGGCTGCTGCCCTCCAGATGGCCTGCCGCCACCTGCAAAACACCATCGCTGGTGCCGTGGTAGACGGGCAGCTCCACGCCGATCCTGGGGATGGTGATATACCCCATAATGCCCGTGCCGGAGACGTCCAGCGTCTCGTCATAGCCGGAGACCTGCTCCGGCGTGAAGAACGAATTGGGCGTGGCCGCCAGCCGCTGGTTGTAGGCGTCCGCCGCCTCAAAATAGGCGGTATAGTCCGCATCCGACATCTCGTTGACCGTCTCGTCATAGCTGGCCAGCGCGCGGGACTGGTGGCGCTGGTTGACATAATCGCTGACGGTGGGATATAACATCACGGATAGACCCACGAGAAAGATCAGGATCAATATTATGGTACTGCGGTTCTTTTTCATGGGCTACTCCCTAATGTTATCAGGATATTTTTTGCTTTGGGGTTTGGTTTAGCGCTTGTTCTCCATCCGCTTCTTGGTCACCAGCAGGACCACAGCCACAGCCATCAGGCCGCCGCCAACGACGTAGAAGACCGTGGTGCCCATGCCGCCAGTGGAGGGCAGCACTGTACCGGACTTATTGATAACATTCGTCGTCAGTGCGCCAGTACCCTTATCAGTGGTGAACGTAATTTCACCAGATGCTGCAGTTCCAGAGAAACTTGTCAGAAGATCGCTACGATTTCCTGCACCATCCCAGCTGATCTCGTGATTTGCTGTAACAGTAAATTCAATCGGAGCAATCGTATTATATCCCTCCGGTGTCTTGGTTTCCGTTAAGATATACTGGCCATCGTCAAGCCCTTTAAAAATAAACTGTACGCCGCCCTCAGACTTCACAACAGCAATGCTCTTCGTTGTGCCATCTTTCAGCTTTTTGGTCAGAGTAAATTCTGCACCTTCCAATTTATTGTTCTCTCCAACAGAGTTTGCATACTTGTTGACAACAACCTTATAGGTAAAGACAACAACGTTATCCCAAACGGTTCTGTCTGTGTCCGTCTCGCTTCTGGGGTTATTAGAGTATTCCAGTTGTGCCTTATTCAGGTTACCATTACCACCAATCACTGCATTCTGATTCAGCTTAGAAGCATACTCTACACGGATCACACTGCCTGCATGGACTCCAGAAATCTGCTTCAGGTCATTAAAAATGACTTCAAAGGTGCAATCTTCACCCTGCGCAAAATTAGAAGTTTTAACCTCAAATCCGGTTGTGATCTCGTTATCATCAAGATAAACCTTAACCGAATTTTTATTAAACGTCAGCCCTTGTTCTTCTTTATCATGGAATGCAAAATAATATTTACTATACTCTGCATAGTCATCCGGAACCGTACCCTCCAGCTTGAACGGGATTTCATCGCCAATATCATGGTCTGCAACATCCTGCCAACCTGTAGTCGTACCCTCTGTGTCATTGGTGTCTTTCAGTTTTTTCTCAAAACCTGGAACATTGGAGTTTTTGGCTTTGATTGTAACATTACCAACCACTTCCGTAATGTAAACTTCATTCTCTGCGGTTGCAGTTGTATCTTTAAATAGATAATAACCAGGATCAACCGTGGCAGGACTATTGTGAGTGACAGTCGTAAACGCCGTGTTGTCTAGGTCAGCGTATTTTTTAATCACCGTAAGTTTGTCTGCATCCGAACTACTCACAACAGCAGCCAGTTCATTTAACACGTTCTCTCCAACTTTATCGCCGACATTGACACTCTCGCCACGGTTCTTACTGTTCTGGCCCCACTTGACATTAGACAGCTTACCCTTGCTATAATCACCCGTAAAAATCTGGTAAACCTTGTATGTATGACTACTTCCCGCCGGGACAGAAATTGTACCCTGATTTGCTCCATCCGCAAGCGCCGGGACGGCCATGGCCAGCACCAACGCAAATGCTGCAAGCAGCGCCAACACGCGTTTTACTCTTTTCATATTTCTTTACTACCTTTCTTACGTCCCCTCTCTGAAGACGCCAGAGAGGGGATTTATTTTCCTACGTTCGGTTTGTTGCCGGGGTCAGAGCTGCAGGAGTCACTCTCCCCCCCTTTTCCGCTTGCGCCTGGAGTTATATCCACACAGCACCGCGGCCAGCGCAATGGCCGCGCCGCCTGCCGTGTAAGGAACCGTGCCGCCGGGGGAGCCGGTGGAGGGGAGCTCGTAGGTGGAGGCCTCGGTGTTGGTGATGATGACCGTTGCGCCCGGGAGTGTGCCTGTGGTTTCGCTCGTACCATCCGGGTAGTCGTAAGAAACCGTGTAGCCGCTTACGCTGGCTTCCTCCACGACATAATGAGCTGTGGGGTCAAGGTTTGTAAAGGTGTACTCCCACTTTCCATCCTGTGGCAATGTGATGGTGGCATTCTCGACTTTCGTCTTTTGGCCATCCTTGCCGATCGTGTAAAGCTGCAATGTGATAGAATCCGGTAAGTCTTCTGTCTTATAGTTGCCATCCGGGTCTTTCCACAGTTTTTTCACTTTCAGTGAGGTCGGCAGTTTCCGGTTCACGATCCTTGCCGTATCGCCATCCACATAGCCGCTTCCCTTTTCCATCACGTCATTATCGTTGAAGTTCCGGGTATATGTTACAGAATAACCGCTTTGGATATCGGTTTCTTCGACACGGTAGGTATAACCTGCTTGGACCGAAATCGTCTTTGTCCAGCCGTCGCCGTCCGATGCAGACAACTTATAATCGCCCTGCTTTGTTTCCGTACCTGTGCTGTCAATTTGATAAACCGTGACGTTAATGCTGCTGATGGGCGCTACCGTAAGGATATGGCCCGCTTCATCTTTCCAGACTTTCTGGAGCACGATCTGCTGCTTGGCGTTCCGGATGGTCTGCTCATAGGTCTTGCCAAAACCATAATAAGTGACCTCATCATAGTTTACGGTCGTGTTTCCATCCTGTACAGACTTTGCACTCGTATCGCCTGTTTTTCCAATTGCATCTGCAAAAATTTCCTGCTGTTTTCCCGGTGCAAGCGACGAATCCGACGGATCTGCATCTGTCCGCCAAATGAAGTAGAGCGGTGTCGCATCCAGTGTATGACCAGCGGGTGCCTCGGTCTCCACCAGCTTCATCAACTTGTGCGCACCAAAATTGTTTACTGTACAACTGCTGCTTGTGCCAGGCGTATAGGTAAGCTCACCGTTTTGAGGTGTTACATTCTTTTTAAACAGTTTCCAATCGCCATCTTCATAGCGGTACAGTGTAAATTCTGCCCCATGAAGTGTGGTCTGCTCCTTGCCTTTTTCTACCTTGCGTATCTTCAGCACACCATCTGCAGAAAGCTTGACCCAGCCGTTTACTTTGTTGTAGCTTACCTTGTCGGGTTCGGTCCACTTACCAACGATCGAAGCTGTATTCTCCAACTTCAGCGGGAAGTCGCTTTCCTTTACTTCCGATGTATCGATTTTGTACGTATAGGTAAATTTATAGTAAGTTGCATCATCCACCGTCAGGACGATCTCGTACTCCGTTTTTTCGCTATCGATTGGTTTCGCACTTGTTTCCAGGCGATAATCGCTTTCCGACACCTCCGTTTCTGTACCATCCTGTTCAATCTTTTTCACCGTTGCACTTTCCAGTGCCGCTGTAGCGTTTTTGACGGTTGTAAAATGGTCTGTCAGCTTGATCTTATCCTTTGCCGGGTTCAAGTTGACACGTTTTTTATTGATGTCGATGGTATAGGTCACGCGCTCCGTATTAGCACCTGATGTACTCACTTCCTGTTTGCCAGATTTCTCAAGATACGTCTCATTCCGCGAAACGGTGACAGTCGCAGTATCTTCTTTTCCGCCCTCTATCCATTTTGCATTGTTGGCGTAGGGTTTATCCGTATTTTCATAGATGCTCCAGAAATCCGGGTCATCCACTTGCACACGGTACATAATGGCCACGCCATCAAAGGCTTGTTTGCTTTTTCCGCCGCTTCCATCGCCGCTTTCAGGCCTGTCAGTTTAATGTTCAGCACCTGGCCATCTTCGCTGGTGCCGCTGGCTGTGATCGAGATATTGTTTGTGATATCTCGCACATCACCATAAGATTCAAAATAACTCTTGCCACTTGCCTTATCACTATTTTTCACAAGATGTGCGGCATAATAATCTTTCCATTGGTTATCTTTTGTACTGTCATACACCAACTCCAGACCTTTGTCCAAGGTATCCCGAATAGTGATCATATCCGCTCCATCTTCCGGGACGACCCAGAGCTGATACCAGATTTCTTTCCCGTACGGGATTGGACCAGAATGCCCCAGCGAATTATGTCCTCTATCAAAGACAGTTTTTTCAAATACTGTTTCCTTGCTCTTCTTATACGGATAATACGCCGTGCTCGTTTTCTTATCACCAGTGACCTGATCAATGACCTGATCCGAAGTGATTTGGTTTTTAATCGTCCAATCTTTTCCATTCTGCATTCCGGTAAGATCAACATAGGTATAGTATTGATTACTACCTCTTCCAAGGTTGATTTTCCAGACGTTTCCTACCGAAGCATTCGTCGCATCCACACGAACTTTAAACGAGTGGACATGGGTCGTATTATCTTCCACCACATGACCGTTTGCATCATAAAAAGTATAGGTAATGTTTACTCTTCTGCTAGTAGCATTCAAGTGTCCATACCAGCTGGAATCTGCATCCGTCAGATAAATTTCAATTATTTCTTGCAATTTGTTCAGCAATTCATTCCGCAGTGCATAGTGCTCCGCACCCGCTGCAAAATTTCCATTGTTATCCTCTGGCTGCTGGAACGTATCCGTAAACTCAACAACCTTTGTATCAGCCGACGGTACGATGGTTGCCCACCAGCCTGCCTTTTTGATGCGGTTGGAATTTGTATCTGTCAGCGCCTGACTTCCATTCAACGGTGCTTTTATAATCGTTCCTTGGATTCTGGTACCAGCGCTTCCGGTGCCGGATGTTTTCTCTTCCTCGCTGTCCAGGTCTTTGTATGTTACATTGTTTTTCACCGTTTCGCCTGCAGGCGCACTTGTGTTATACACAAAACGGTAGAACTTTTGGGTAGACCCTCCGGGAATGTATAAGTAAAGCCTTTCTTATTTTCATTCGGCGCAAACGAAACAAGGTTATCACTGGTGTCTTCCTTGTCACCGCCATAGCGGTAAATGTTTCCGGTGATCTCAGCTGCTGTTTCCGTTTCTAAGGCATCTGTTACCGTGTAGCCGTTGAGGTCGTTTCCATCCTCCGGGTTCCGGACAATAATCGTCCAGACGATACGGTTTATATTGGAGTCATACCTGCTTGTTTTGGTAATGGACGTCTTGAATTCCGTGCTCCAGGAATCCTTATTCTCCGGGCCGCCTGTTACCTGTGCCGTCACATCATTTTTTACCACACCAAGCAGTGTCTGATTATCGCATTTGTCCAAATCAATGTAATAATCATACGAGAGGACATACTTTTCCCCTGCTTTCAATGCCGGGAGATTATTTACTGTAAAGGTCGGTGTCTCACCTCCAAACACAGGCTGTCCTGCCGGAAGTGTTTCATCACTCTGCGCATCATTGCTCACTTTTTTCAAGCTAAAAGAGCTTTGATCATAGTGGCCTTTGATTGCAGTGTGCGCAATGGTATCCTGGATCAAAAGCGTCTTGCCTGCTGTTCCTTTTTCTGTGGAAACCGTCACTTCAAAATGAATATAAGGCTTGCCATCCTCCGTATACAATACATAGCCTTTCTGTGCACTGCTCTTTTCAACCTTAATATCCGATTTTCTTTTAAGGGTAATGGTTTCGGTCATGCCGGGATACTGGATTTCCTTTTCATCGCTGTTATCATCCAGGTAGAATTCCGCATCAAATCCAAAATCCTCCACTTGGATATCAGTTTGGTTCATCGCGTTCTCATTGAATACAAAATCAACGACGCCATCTTTAGAGACTGTGTATTTACCATACACATCTCCGCCAAGGATGATTTCTTTTTCCACTCTTCCTTGGAGTTTCAATTCCGTTTTCCAGCGAACCGTATTCGTCCCTGCTTCTCTCAGTTTTTTTGTCGAAACGCTGAAAGAGCCGCTGACTGTGATCTTATCGCCATCTTCAAAAACCAGCTCGTTATCTGTTCCGCTGCTACCAGTATGTTTTACATTGATAGTCAGATTTTTAGTATTTATTTCATTCAGCTCAAGGGGAGTACCTGTAACCACTACGTCAAGGCTCTCCGTTCCCTGCTCTCCATCCATCAAATCGCTGATCCCATACCCCTCCGCGGCATTGACGGACACAAAGCTGGTGACCTCGCTCAGGGCAACGCTCACCTCGGCCACCTGGTCGATGGTGGTCTCGCCGTCGGACTCGTAGCCGGTGGCGACATCGCCGGAAATGACGGTGAGGGCCGTGGTCAGATCGGTCTCCTCGTCCACCGCCGCGTCGGACACCACGCCAATGGTCTCGCGGCCCTCGGCATTTTTGTACATGACGATATCACCCGGCAGGATACCGCCAAAATCCTGCGGGTCATCGGTATAATATTCAGAGTTCATGCGGGCAAGCTCACCACGCAGGGCGCTGATGCTGGCGTACTGGGGGATGATATCCTGCGGCACGCCCGCGTGGTACAGGCAGTAGGCCACAAAGGTGCTGTCCCAGTCAGCATACACCATGGGCTTGTCCTTATAATACTGGTCGGCATACATGGTGTAGCCGTTGCCGTCCTCGTCCACGTCGGCCTTGCTCTCGGTATAGCCGAGCTGGCTCTTGGCTACCAGCACCATGTCCTCAGCCCAGTCCGCATCCGTGCGGGCAGGGGTCTTGGCGTCGTACTCCGCGTCGATCTCGGCGTTGGGGTTGACAAGGCAGGCGGCAGTATGCTCGTGCTCTTCCTTGCCGCAAATCAGCACCTTGCCATAGCACTCGGCGGTGTGGTGGTGGACGGTATAGCCCGTGTCGATCTCGTCGTCCGTTTCGGGCTTGGTGGCTTCTTTTTCGGGTTCCGGGTCGGCTGCTGTCTCCGGTTCCTCGGCAAAATCGCTCTCCTCCGCGCTGTTTTCGTCCCTATCGTACAGAGCGGCGCCGTCATCCGTTTCCTCCGGCTCGCCCTCTTCCTGGCCGCAGACCAGAACCTCTTCGAGGGTATAGCAGTCGTCGGTGTGCTCATGCTCGGTGCAGAGCAGTTCGCCGGTCTCCTGGTCGTAGCAATAATCCTGATGGACGTGGTCGCTCTCGATGCCGCAGGTCAGCACCTCTTTTTCCTCGTAGCAATCCGAGGTGTGGTGGTGCAGCACCACTTCCGGCTCCGGCTCTTCCTGCGTGGCGGGCTCACTTTCCGGCTCGCTCCCGGCTTCGTCCCAGTCCGCAGCGCTGGAGTCACCGTCCCCTGCGTCATCAGCCGAATCCATCGTTTCTTCAACGATTTCGCCCTCTTCATAGCCGCAGACAGGCTCGGTGCCCTCGATGTAGCAATCGTCGGTATGCTTGTGTTCTTCCTTGCCGCAGTAATAGCGCGTGTCATCGGCGGTAAGCGCGATGCCATCCTGATGCAGCCGCCAGCTGACGCTCATGGCGGTCAGCATCGCCAGCACCAGAACCATTGCCACCGAACGCCGGGCCAGATGACGCTGCCGCTGGACGTTCTGAATGGCTTCCTGGAAGCGATTCTTCATTTCCATAATGGATTCCTTTCCTCAGTGGATCAACGAAAAACCGGACAAGGGCCAAACGCGTAAAAAGACCTTGCCCACGATTTGACTTTTTTCGACACAGCCGATCACCGTACTCCGGCTGTCGATGGAGGTGACGCGGTGGTCGCCCATCACAAAATAGCGGCTTTCCGGCACCTGATAGGGGAACTCGATGTCGCACTCGCCCAGCGCCAGCTCATCCACATAGGGCTCGTCGAGCACCTCTCCATTGACGCTCACGACACCTTTGGTGTCGATGGAGATGACATCGCCCGGCCCGCCGATGATGCGCTTGAGCAGCAGCTTGTTCTGCCAGTAAAAGCCACACAAGTCGCCCGTCTTCCAATCGTCCGTTTTTACCAGCAGGATCACGTCCCGGTCCTGCAGGGTGGGGTTCATGCTGTCGCCCGACACCTGCAGCACAGGCAGCAGCAGCGTGGCCAGCAGCACCGCAATGGCCGCCACCACGATCAGGGTGCTCACCGTACCGCGCAGCACCCGCCAGAAACGCCGCCGTTCGGTCAGGCGCTTCCGTTCCGCATCCACCCGCCGCAAAGCCTCGGTGTCCTGCGGCGTTTCATCCTGCCGGAGCGTGTCGATGACGTCGATCAGCTCCGTGCGGCTCATCCGCCGCAATTTCCGCTCTGACATAATTCCTCCGCAAAGTCTTCCGCAAGGCTTTGTCTTTCATTCCATTCCCAGTTTATCTCAATCGCCGTCCTCTGCAAAGCGCGGCGCAATCCACGAAAACATTTTCGTTCTTTTTCCACAAAAAAATCTTTATAAAGATAAGTGATATTAATAACAGTATAGCACCAATATTTCCTGTTTTCAATCAATTTTCCTAAGATTCTTTACCATGACTCCTGCTTTTCATGATTTATTCCTTTTGCAAAACATCTTTTTGTATTTTTACAACAAAAGAGCACCCCAGGGCAGGAAACCCGGAGTGCTCTTTGATTACACGGTGTTGAATTGCGCGTTTTATTTACTTCTTGGTGCTTCCCATATCGGGGACAAAGCTATTGATCTTCTTGACGGTGTCCACGATGGTGACCACGTTGTTGATGATGGAGCTGCCGGCGGAGAAGACACGGGCAATGTAATTGAACAGGGTGCCGATATCCTTGAACATCTGCCAGCCGGTGGTTTCACCACCAACCAGATAGGTCATCTCCTCCGCATCAATGGCTGCGTAATTGGCGGGCATTTTGAGCTCATAGTTCGTCATAGTAATTTTCCTTTCTTCAGTAAACTCAATAGAAAAGCAAATTCATCAGGAACCCTGTGCGGCGACCACGGTAACCACGACAGCGACCACCGCTGTGACCACCAGCACCGTGCCGAGGTTGTCTTTCAGCTTCCAGCTCTTCTCTGTGTCAGCGGCTGCCGGTGCTGTCGTCGTTGTCTTGGCTGCAGTGGCTGTGGCTGTGTTCTTTTTGGCTGTCGGCGTCCAGTGCGCGTAGATGGTGGTATCGTCCTTGAAGTTGTACCGCGTGGTGATCTTGGTGCCGCCCACCACATCGTCGTACCAGCCATCAAACTTATAGCCCTCCATGGTGGGGGTGGGCGTACTGGTCAGCCGGTAATTGGAGCCGTACTTGTAAGCATACAGCTGCATGACATCACATGTACCGCCCTGTGCTTCCAAGTAGACGTTGTAATAGCTTGCGTCCGCCGCAAACGCCATGGGCACCAGGTTGCAGCACAGTGCCAGCGTCAGTACGCAGAGCACGAGCTTTTTCCAAAGCTGCTTCATAGACCGCGTCCTCTCTTTCCAAGCGTATTTCCCCGGGCGCTTTCCGGTGTTCCGGGAGCGGCACGTTCCACCCAGCCGCCGGGCGGTTTTCCAGCGCTCTCCCTTGGAACAATTATGAATCGGAACGGGTGCCTTGTCAAGCCCGGATCGCAAAATCGAGGTGGGAATTTTTATGGCATTTTCCGTCATTTTCCGCGTTTCCGGACAGATGTCGCGTTTCCGCGGCCATTTCCCGCCGGTTTCCCGTTTTTGCGCCCCTCTCTGCCGTGCAGGAAACAGCATGGAGGAAAAGCTCACAGCCGGTTCTTTTTCATCAGAAATATTTTACCAGAAATGCCCGTGTCCGCGCAAGTGTCCAAATGGACACAAATCACAGATTTGCGCCTGTTTTATTGGGTTCTGCACAAAGCCTCCCCCAAAAGTTCGTGTAGAACGCACAAAAAACACGGCATAAAAATCCACCGCAGCCGGGCAGGCCCTCGGCGTACTTGTTGGTCAGGATGCCGCCCATGGCCGCCATGACGGCAGGCGAGACGATCCCAAAAAGCGCGGCCCCGCATTGGGCCGGACGGTTTTTTTCTCTGATAACAAAATGCCAGCCTTTCTTCAACCGCAATTTCGACAAAAACGCTTGCTTTTTGAGCCCGCATTGCTTATTATATTCCTATAAAAATGCTGGGTGGTTTTTGTGCGGATCGTCTGCATGGGCACCGCCCGGAAGAACGGAGGAAGCCGCATGACCCTTGCGGAAGAGAAACAGGTTCAGCGCAAAGCGGGCATTGCGGCCCGCCGGGCACTGGCACCGGAAACCCGTGCCGCTGCCAATGCAACTCTCTGCGCCCGGCTGGCGGCGCTCCCCTGCTTCCGGCAGGCCCGGACCATCCTGCTTTACGCAGCCTTTGGCGGCGAGGCCGATCTGGCCACCCTGGCCGAGACGGCCCGGGGCCTGGGCAAAACGCTGGCCTATCCCGTCTGCGGGGAAAATTTCAGCCTGACCGCGGCTGTGCCCGGCGAGGATGGCTGGGAGGCAGGGGCCTACGGCATCCGCACCCCCATCCTGAGCCGGGCAGAGATCCTGCCGCCGGAGGCACTGGATCTGATTTTAGTGCCCTGCACCGCCTTTGACGCCGCCTGCGGCCGGGTGGGGATGGGCAAAGGCTACTACGACCGCTACCTGCCCCGCTGCACCCGTGCGGTGAAGCTGGGCATTGCGTTTGAAGCACAGCGCGTCCCCCACGCCGCTCTGGACGAACACGACCAGCGGCTGGACGCGTTCATCACCGAGGGAGGAATCTATCGTGGAACTGACAAAATCGAGCTGTGAGGGCTTTTTGGAGAGCCTTGCCAGCAAAGCCCCGGCCCCGGGCGGCGGCGGTGCAGCGGCCCTTGTGGGCGCGGCCGGCGTGGCCCTGGGCAATATGGTGGGCAGCCTGACCGTGGGCAAAAAGAAGTACGCAGCGGTGGAGGCGGATATCCGAGCCCTGAATGCCCGGGCGAAAGTCCTGCGCAGGCGGCTGGAAGCGCTGGTGCAGGCCGACGCGGAGGCGTTTATGCCGCTGGCTGCCGCCTACGGCCTGCCCAAAGAGACGCCGGAACAGCAGGCCCATAAGGCCGCGGTGCTGGAGCAGGCGCTGGACGGGGCCTGTGCCGTGCCTCTGGAGACCATGGAGCCTGCTGTGAGGGCATTGCGCTGGCGCAGGAGTACGCCGCCAAGGGCAGCGCGCTGGCCGTCTCCGACGCCGGGTGTGCGGCGCTGTTCTGCAAGGCTGCCTTACAGGCTTCGGGCCTGAATGTCTCCATCAATACCAAACTGATGGCAGACCGCGCCCACGCCGAGGCCCTGAACGCCAAGGCAGACGCACTGCTGGCACAGTACGTCCCGCTGGCCGATACGCTCTACGAAAAAATGGCAACACAATTGAGAGGGGAAGTTTAAATGGCAACGATCTTAAAAGGCGCGCCCGTGGTGGCGGCCATGAACGAGGCAAACGCCGCCCGCTGTGCGGCATTGGCCGCCAAAGGCATCACCCCTGCCCTGGCCGTGGTCCGGGTGGGCGAGCGGGAGGACGACCTCTCCTATGAGCGGGGCGTCATGACCCGCTGCGGCAAGGTGGGCGTAGCCGTCCGGCAGTTTTTGCTGCCCGCCGATGCCACTCAGGACGCCCTGCTGGAAGTCATTGAAAAAATCAACGCGGACAAGTCCATTCACGGCTGTCTGCTCTTCCGCCCGCTGCCCAGGCAGTTCGATGACCGCACCATCCGCGCGGCACTGGCCCCGGAAAAGGACATTGACGGCATCACGGACGGCTCGCTGGCCGGCGTGTTTACCAACACGGCGCTGGGCTACCCGCCCTGCACCGCCCAGGCCTGCCTGAAAATTCTGAAGTATTACGATATCCCCCTCTCCGGCAAGCGGGCCGTGGTGGTGGGCCGAAGCCTTGTGGTGGGCAAGCCTGCCGCCATGATGCTGGACCGCGAAAACGCTACGGTCACGATCTGCAACTCCCGCACCCAGAACCTGCCCGCCCTCTGCAAAGAGGCTGATGTGGTCGTGGTGGCCATGGGCAAGCGCGGCTTCATCGGAGCCGACTGCCTGCGGGAGGGCCAGACCGTTGTGGATGTGGGCATCCATGTGGGCGATGACGGCAAGCTCTGCGGGGACGTCCGCTTTGCCGAGGCCGAGCCCGTGGTGGAAGCCATCACCCCCGTGCCGGGCGGTGTGGGCACCGTGACCACCTCCGTGCTGGTGGGCCATGTGGTGGAAGCAGCGGAGAAGACGCTTTTATAAAAGTTTCATCTATTTTTAATTTTCAATCATAAAGCACAAAACGAAGCACAAAACGCAAAACGCGCCCGGGCGGTGAGGAACCGCCGGGCGCGTTTTGCGCTCTAGGGTTATGCCGGGAGGTAGAAAAGAAAATAGGAAAATAGGAAAAAGATAAGGTCAGATGTTACGCGGCGTTCTTTGCCGGGGCAAAGACCAGCGCTTTTTTCCGCTTGTTCTGCATCGAACGGACGATGCAGCTGAGCGTGAAGTTGATGATGAAGTAGATCACGCAGGCGGCACCGAACAGGACCATGACGTCGGAAACATTCACGGTGCCCAGACCGTTGTAAGTGCCCGCGGCACTCAGCAGCTGGCGGATGCGGGCCATCAGCTCAATGGTGGCCACGTTTGCCAGATAAGACGAATCCTTGATGGTGGTGATGACCTGGCTCAGCAGGGTGGGCACGATGTTGCGGTATGCCTGGGGCAGCACGATGTAGAGCAGCACCTCAGCGGTGTTGAAGCCCTGTGCGTAACCAGCCTCAAACTGGCCCTTGGCCACACCATTCAGGCCGCCGCGGACGATCTCCGCAATGACGGAGGAGTTGAACAGAATCAAAGCCAGCGCTGCCTTGAACAGGAGCTTCATCTCCACGCTGGTCAGGCCGAACATTTTCCGGGCAAAGAATGCCGGGCAGGGGCAGAAGACCACGCAAACGAAGATCCACAGCAGGTAGGGCGTGTTGCGGAACAGCTCGATGTAGGCGGCACTCAGCCAGCCCAGGACGCGGGCCGGGCCATGCTTGCAGTAGGTGCGGGCCAGTGCCAGCAGGCTGCCGACGATGAGGCCCAGAATAACGCCCAGCACCGAGATGATGCAGGTAAAGGCCACGCCGCGCAGCAGGTAGAGCATCACACCCTGCTGGGTGAGGATGGAAAGGCTTGCAGCAAGTGTTTTCATGTTAAGCAGCCTCCTTGAGTTCCACCTTGGCGGCGGTCTTGAGGGCGGTGTTCACGCGGCCCTTGCGTGCCTTGAGGGAAGCCTCCCAACGGGTCGCCAGCGTGGACAGCGGGAAGCAGACCACAAAGAAGATGAGGCCGCAGACGATGTAAGCGGGAGCGTAAGCGCCGCCGGTGGAAGCACCGGTGACAAAGCTGTAGGTCACACTGATGAGGTCCGCACCACCCACGATGTAGAGGCAGGAAGTGTTTTTAAAGAGGTTGACCACCTGATTGACCATGGGAGGCAGCATCACGGGGATGCTCTGGGGCAGGATGATGTAACCCATCCGCTGCAGATAATTGAAGCCCTGTGCCTGTGCGGCCTCAAACTGACCCTTGGGCACCGACTCAATGGCCGCGCGGACCACCTCGCCCATGTAGGCACCGGTGTAAACGCCCAGTGCAATGATGCCGGTGCGGATGACGCCGAGGCTCAGGCCCGCAAAGGCCAGCGCGTAGTACAAAAAGCAGAGCTGGAGCAGCAGCGGGGTGTTCTGGATGAACTCCACATACACGCGGGCTACAAACTTCAAGATCTTATTGCCGCTGGTGGCCATCAGGCCCAGCAGAGCGCCAATGGCAAAGGCCAGCGCCAGTGCGCAGACAGCGGTCTGTAAGGTATTGCCCAGACCCAGCAGAAAGCTCTCTTTATGGTTCCAAACCGTACTCCAAGCGTCCATCGAAAATAAACCAGACATGGCAAACGCTCCTTTCCCTTTCTATCCCTCAATTGCAAAAGTGGTCTTTTAGCTCAGGCCGTTCTCCTTGATCAGGCTCTCGACCGTACCATCGGCCAGCCAGCCCTGCACCAGCTCATCGCACAGGGTGGAGAAATCGCTGCCTTTCTTGGTGGCGACGCCGTACTCCTGCGGGCTGAACTCCGCATCCACGTAGCTGCGGCCATCGGTCTTGTAGATGGCCAGAATGGACTTATCCACGCAGAAGCCCTGGATCTCGTTTGCGCTCAACGCGGTGCTGATGGCGGGATAATCGTCGTACTGACGGAACGAGATGCCCTCTTTCCAGGTATCCGCGTTGAACGTGTCGGCGTCAAAGTTTGCACCATCCAGCACGCCCGCGTCGATCATGGCCTTGACCAGAGCACGGGCAGAAGTAGAACCGGAGGACACGCCCACGACCTTGTCTTTCAGGTCTGCCAGATCCTTGATGCCGTTGGAGTCTTCGACCAGAACGGAAACATAATCGGTGTAGTAGGGAGTGGTGAAATCCCAGCTCTTCTTGCGCTCCTCGGTGATGGTGAACGTTGCCAGAACGGCGTCGATGTCGCCGGAGTCCAGCAGCTCGCCGCGGGTAGCAGCGGTGACGGTGGTGAACTCGACATCCACACCCAGATACTCGGCGATCATCTCAGCCAGGCTGTCCTCCAGGCCTTTGTACTCACCCGTCAGGGTGTCCTGGAAGCTGAAGCCCTGCACGGCGTTCTTGACGCCGACCTTGAGGACGCCGCGATCCACGATGGCCTGGGTATCCGGGCCAAAGCTGGCGGCTGCCGCGCTGGAAGCACCGGCGGTGCTGGCGGCAGTGGAAGCGGTGGAAGCAGCGGTGCTGCTGGAAGAGCCGCCGCAGGCGGCCAGCATGGAAAGGACAGCGGCCGAGCCAGCGCCTTGACGAAGCTGCGACGAGAGATCTTTTTCATAATCATACACTCCTCTATGTTTTTTGCAGCCTGGGCGGCTTTCCCTGCCCGCCCCGAAACCGGCTGCGTTTTATCAACAACGGCGGCGCACCACAACTTGTGCACCCGGCCGTGTCAACCAAAATAAGATGTTACCGGACGATCTTGCTCAGGAACTGGCGGACACGCTCGCTCTTGGGGTTGGTGAAGAAGTGCTCCGGCGTGCCCTCTTCAAGGATCTGTCCGTCCGCCATAAAGACGACCCGGTCTGCCACCGAGCGGGCAAAGCCCATCTCGTGGGTGACGACCACCATCGTGATGTTTTTCTCGTGTGCCAGCCGGACCATGACGTCCAGCACTTCCTGAATGGTCTCGGGGTCCAGTGCACTGGTGGGCTCATCGAACAGGATGATCTTGGTCTGTGCACAGAGGGCCCGCGCAATGGCGATGCGCTGCTGCTGGCCGCCGGAGAGCTGGGGCGGATAAACATCCGCCTTATCCCGCAGGCCGACTACCTCAAGATAATGATATGCAAGCTCCTCCGCCTCGGCCTTTGTTTTGTGGTGGAGCTTCATGGGGGCCAGCGTCAGGTTCTTGAGCACGGTCATGTGCGGGTAGAGGTTGAACTGCTGGAACACCATGCTGATGTTCTCCCGCACGACACGGGTCTTGTTTTTGTTGGTAAGCTCCTCCCCGTTGATATAAACATGGCCGCTGGTAGGCTCCTCCAAAAAATTCATGCAGCGGACGGTGGTCGATTTGCCGCTGCCCGAGGGTCCGATGATGACCAGCTTCTCGCCCTCAGCCACTTCCAGGTTCACGTCTTTCAGAACGTGCAGGTCCCCGAAGTATTTATCCACATGTTCCAGTTTGATCATGAAGTATTCCGCCTTTCCCTATCCTCTTTTTGCCTGTGCACATGCACCACAGACCAGTGCGCCCGGGGGTTGTCTTTTAACATGAAAAGAAAAAAGGCGCAGAGTGAATAAGCTTCACTCAAGCGCCTTTGCTTTCGTTGATAAAAGTATACCTGCTTTCCGTCAAACTTTCAATAAGTAAAGTGCAACAATTTACCACGTGCTCTTTTATGCATTTTGGAAAGTTAGACAAACATCATACTTAAAATCATTCATTCAGCGGGCCAGCAGCAGCAAAAGTGCCGATGCCACCGCCTGCAGGATCAGCCAGCGGGCCACCACCTGCTCATCGCTCCAGCCCATCCGCTTGCGCACATGGTCGTGCAGCGGGGTCAGCGTTTTTTTCAGGATGCTGATGTGCAAAAACCGCTTGAAGCTGATTTTGAGGATGCCCAGACTGCCGTCCACGATAAAGACCAGTGCCGCCAGCAGGAATGCGAACGGGTGATTGCTCTTGAGGGCCAGGATGGCCAGGAAGAAGCCCATGGCGCGGCTGCCGGCGTCCCCCATCAACAGGGTGGAGGGTTTGGCATTGGACCACAGGTAGGCCAGCAGGGCACCGATGAAGATGACGCCTGCCGTGGCATACTCGCCCAGCTCCTCCCAATAGGCCAGCAGGAACGTGCCGATGGACACCACTGCCAGGCTGGCCGAGAGGCCGTCCACACCGTCGGTACAGTTGACCACATTGATGCTGGCCCAGATGAGCACGACGATGAGCAGCAGGTAGACCGGGTACGGGATGCTGAACGCCCAGTTCAGCAGCTGCACGCCGGTGCCGTTGAAGTTGAGGTAGGTGACACCTGCCACCACCGCGATGACAAAATCAATGAGGCCCTTTTTGTATTCGTTCCAGGCCGTATCCGCCGCATCGTCAAAATAGCCCGAGAGCATGGAGGCGATGAGGAGGGCGGTATAGATCAGGTACTCCACCCGGAACGGGACGACAGCCAGCGTCACCAGTGCGATGCAGAGCACAAAGATGAGGCCGGAACCACGGGCCTTTCCCTTGGACAGCTCGCCGTTGACAGCGAACGCGCGGCCATGGTCATGGGGCAGCCGCTCCCGGAACATGGAGTCCATCAGGGCGGTCAATGCAAACGCCAGCAGAAAGCCCAGCGCGTCCACGGCACGGGTGCCGATGGTATCAGAAAGCATTTCGATCATAAGATTCAATTCCTCTTTCATAGTATTCTTCCCATGATGAGAGTGTATCACGCAGAACAGTAAAAATCAATTGTCCTGCCGCAAAATCGCCCTTGATTGACAATCCTCTTCCCTCTTATTATAATAGGTATCGGCTTTTCCATTTTGTATTTGCAGAGGAGACATCATGACACTTTCACTTGATATTCTCGCGGCCCGGATGCGGCAGGGCGAGAGCATCCCGCTGGGCGACACGGCCCGCGTTGCCGTTGCCCTGAGCGTGCCCGCCATCCTGCAGCAGCTGGTGGTCACGGCTATGGAGTACATTGACGCGGCCATGGTGGGCCACATCGGGGCCGAGGCCACGGCGGCCATCGGCATCGTCAGCTCCAGCACCTGGCTGCTCCACGGCATTCTGGTGGGGCTGTTCACGTCTTTTGCCATCCAGATCGCGCAGTATCTCGGGGCCGACCGCCAGGATGATGCCCGGGGCGTGCTGCGGCAGTCCATGATCTTCAACATCCTCCTCGGCTGCGGCATGGCGGCGCTGGGCATCGGCATCTGCCGGTTCCTGCCCGGGTGGCTGGGTGCGGACCCGTCTTTGCAGGGCAATGCTTCGGCCTACTTTGGCATCTGGTCCGCAGCCCTGCCGTTCAGCATGGCCATGGGGATGTACTCCGCCATGCTGCGGGCCACGGGTGACGCCCTGACGCCCAGCCTCATCAGCGTGCTGGTCTGCGTGCTGGACATCTTCTTCAACTTTTTCCTCATCAATCCCACCCGGGAGATGGAGCTGTTTGGCCAGACCGTCACGATGTTCGGTTTTGGCTGGGGTGTGCCGGGCGCGGCGCTGGGCACGGCCCTTGCTACCATGATCGGCGGGCTGGCCGCACTGGCGGTGCTCCTGCTGCGGGAGAGCCCACTGGCCATCCGCTACCCCGGCAGCTGGAAAATCACCCGCTCCTGCCTGATCAACCTGTGGCGGGTGGGTGTGCCGCTGGCGGCAGAGCGCGCCGCCCTCTCCTCGGCTCAGGTGCTTCTCGTCCGCATCGTGTCCCAGCTGGGCACTGTGGCCATTGCGGCCAACAGCCTGGCCGTAAGCGCCGAGGGCCTGTGCTACATGGCGGGCTACGGCATCCAGGATGCTTCCATCGCACTGGTAGGGCAGGCCGTGGGTGCCCACCGCCGGGACATGTCCAAGCGGTTTGCCTGGCTCTGCACCGGGATGGGCATGGGCATCATGGCTCTTTCCGGCGTCTTGATGTGGCTGTTTGCCCCGGCACTGATGAGCATTTTTACGGCCGACGCGGCTGTCATTGCACTGGGGGCCCAAATGCTCCGCATTGAGGCTTTTGCCGAGCCCATGTTCGGGGCCTCCATCGTGGCCAGCGGTGCCATGCAGGGGGCTGGCGACAGCACCGCCTGCTTTGTACTCAACCTGTTCAGCATGTGGGGCGTCCGGCTGACGCTGGCATTCCTGCTGGCTCCCCGCTTCGGGCTGGCCGGTGTCTGGACGGCCATGTGCGTGGAGCTGTGCACCCGGGGTGTGCTGTTTCTGCTCCGCCTTGCCCGGGGCAAGTGGCTGGAGAGAGGCGCGCTGGCATAAGCGATATAAAAAATACTCCTGTGCGGATGCACAGGAGTATTTTTCTTTCTGATCGAGTGGAATCAGCGGCGGCCATGCAGGATGGGCGACAGCGGCTTATAGATCAACATACAGAGCACAGCGTCCAGCAGGCCCTTGACCAGCGTGAACGGCAGGTTGAAGAGGATGAGGCACTTGATGAGGCTGTCTGCCGAGGGCAGGATCGCCTGATACATGCCCAGGATGGCTTCCAGCGGCATGTGGTAGAACTGCACATAGGCTGGGTAAACGACGAAGTAGTTGGAGGGCACGCTCAACACACCCATGGCCACGGCGCCTGCCACGGCACCGATGATGGCCGTCTTGCGGCTCTTGTGGTGCTTGTAAATATAGCCGGCCACGGCAGAGAAGATGGCACCCAGGATAAAGTTGGAGAGCTCACCCACACAGGCCGTGGAGGTGCCCTTGATGACGATGTGGAGCAGGTTCTTCATAAAGCTGATGATCACACCATACACCGGGCCCAGGGCAAACGCGCCCAGCAGGGCGGGCAGGTCCGAGAAGTCCATCTTGATAAATGCCGGAATCAGCATCGGGATGGGAAACTCGATGAACATGAGGATGAATGCCACCGCGCTGAGCATGGCGGCAACGGTCAGTTTGTGGGTCGTGTCTTTTTTCATGGTTTTTCCTCCCGGGGCGGCTGGCCCCACTCAAAATAAACTGTGGAAAGCCCTTTTCGCACCGATGGGAACCGGGAAGACAAACCAAAAGCGCCCTGCTGCAAAAACACTGCAACAGGGCGCGTAGACAAGCAATTTGTCTGCCGTTTCTTGCATCCGGACTATACCGTCGGCCTCGGAGTCTCACCGAGTCAGCACCCCATAAGGGTGGTCGCGGGCTATACCGCCGGTGGGGAATTGCACCCCGCCCTGAAACGAACTTTCTGGCACACAGTATAGCGCGGCAGCCTGCTGTTGTCAACCCTTATCCGCAAAAGTTTGTTTTCTTTTTCACAAGTGTAACGTTTGCTTCTGGACGACTGCCCCTGCACTGCGGCAAAGAAAATTTGAACCCTCTGCTGGAGTATGCTATACTAAGACCAATGTGTTCGACACAATTCACCCGAAAGGAACAATTTCTGTATGATCTTTACCATCCAAAACCTGGGCTTTGCCATTGGCGGCTTTTTGCTGGAGGGCTGGCTGGCCTTTGCGGCCCGGTGCGTCTGCGCTCTGGTGCTGCTGGCACTGGGCGCTGTGGCCCGTGCCCTGCTCCGCAAAAAGATCTTCCCGAAGCTGCTGGCCCACAGCTGGCACTTTGAGGCCACCGGCATCCTGCTCCGCAGCTTTGAGCTGCCTGCCGAGTGGATGGTCTGGCTCACGGGCATTTACTTTGCCCTGGCCAGCCTGCCCTGGGCCATTGCCCCCGTGCCCAAATTCCTGCTCGTCGTCTACCAGATGGCCATGACCCTCTGCATCTGCAAAGGCCTGTACCACGCCTCGGATGTCGCCACCCTGCTGCTGAAATCCTGCGGCGAGGAGATCCGCTCCAATAAGACGCTGCTCTCCCTGCTGGACACCACCTATAAGGTGCTGGTGGTCATTCTGGGCGTGGCGACCATCGCGCAGGAGAGCGGCTTCCCCATCGGCAGCATCGTTGCCGGCGCCGGCCTCATCGGCCTGACCATCTCCCTGGCTGCCCAGGAGACGGCCAGCAACATCTTCAGCGGCATCGTCATCCTCGTTGACAAGCCCTTTGCCGTGGGCGACTGGATCCTCGTGGGCGATGTGGAGGGCGAGGTCATCGACATCAACTTCCGCTCCATCAAGATCCGCTCCCTGGATAAGACCGTGAGCGTCATCACCAACAGCAAGGTGTGCAGCTCCATCATCGTCAACTGCGCCATGCGCTCCACCCGGCCTTATAAGTTCACGCTGGGCGTCACTTACAATACCTCCCGTGCCAAGCTTGAGCAGTTGATGGCCGACCTGACCGCCATGCTGGAAGCCAGCCCTTATGTGGAAAAGGGCTCTGCCCTTGTCCGGCTCACCAGCTTTGGCGATTCCAGCATCAATCTCCTCGTCTCCGCCTACCTGCTCACCAATCAGGCCGGAACGTTCCTCCAGATGCAGAACGACCTGAACCTGAATGTCATGGACGTGATGCAGAAAAACAATGTGGACTTCGCATTCCCCTCCACCACCGTCTATCTCTCCAAATAATTCTTTGCTCCTCCGTGCGGAGGAGTTTTTTTGTTTACAACGCCACATCCAGCGCCATCATCAAAGCAAACCCTAACACAATGCTGATGACCCCCGCCGATTCATCCGGTTCAACGGCCTGCGGGATCATCTCCTGCGCCGTTACGCAGACCATGCACCCGGCGGCCGCGCTCATCAGCCAGGGCAGAGCCGCGCTCACCCAGCCTGCCACCGCAAGGGCCAGCAGCCCGCCCAGCGGTTCCACCAGCCCGGAGGCTGCCCCGGCCAGAAAG
>NZ_QTVP01000022.1:0-41318 GCF_003460645.1 Faecalibacterium sp. OF04-11AC
CGTGGCCCGGCCTGCCAAGGGCTCCCCTGCTAGGAAAGACTCCCGCCGGGGAGGTGGCACGCAAGTGCCGAAAGGGAACAGGCTGTCTGCGCAGCAGACTGAGAGGCCTGCCGGGCCAGCACTCTTTAGTTCGCCGTCACCATGCCGGAGTAGCTGGACACGCTCTCAACGCGCACCATGTACTGCTCCACCAGACGCTCCGCCGCGCGCATTCCTTTCCAGCCCACGGAGGCGCGCTGGTTCAGCGGGTCGTCGCCGTAGCCCAGCTGCTTGACGATGTGCTCCAGGCCGCCGCCCTCCAGCTCGGTCACGCCGTAGGCGTGGGCACCCAGCACCAGCGTGCCAAAGACAGCCAGACCGGTGGGGCAGGTCTCATCCCGCCAGATCTTGGCCTCGCTGGTCTCCACGAAGCGGATGTTGCCCAGCTTGCCGATCTCACCGCGGTACATGGTGTCCGGGTCGGCATACTTGTGCACCTCCACAAACTCCTTGCTGGTCTTCAGGTCGTAGGCCGCATAGGGGTGGATGATGGCAATGTAGCTGTCACCGATGGGGTCCGCGTTCATGGCCCCCAGCTGCGCCGCGGCCCGGAAGAAGATCTTCGGGGTCAGGGTGCAGGTCTTGTCCAGCGCCTTGCGGCTGTTCACGGCCGTCTCGGTACCGTCCTCCGCCACCTTGGGCACATAGAGGACATTGGTGCCGCCTGCCAGCACGTCGCGGGTGATGCTGTCCATGGTGCGGCCCGCCTGGCTGGCCAGCACGCGGGTGGCCTGCACCACATTGTTGTCAATGGCCGTCATCTGGAGCACATCGGTCAGCGGGGTCCAGCCGCCATACTGGTGCAGGTCGCTGGTGATCGTGGTCACGTTCAGGGTCTGGCCATTGGGGGTCACGCCCTCCGTCAGAGGCGTGGAGGCCTTGGGCAGGCTGTCGTACTTGCGGAATTCAATGGTCTTACCGCCGTTCTGGGGCACGGGGTAGTAGTCCGCAAACTGGTCATGCACAAGGCGGGGCTCTGCCTGGTCGATGAGGCGCTTCTCGTAAAAGGTCTTCATCTCCTTGGTCATGGTGGCCGTGGTGTTGTTCAGGCTGGCCGACGCATCCGCGAACCGCTGGAGATCGATCTTCATTTCGTAGTTTTTCATGTTGTTCGTCCTTTCTGTATAGTCAAAATGATTTTTAAAAGAGGGAATTCCCTCTTACATTGATTCTTGGCTCCCCTGATAGGGGAGCTCCGCAAGGCGCTGGCGAAGCCAGACCGCAGCGTTGAGAGGTAAAACTTGATTTGCACCCCATGCAGCGCCTGCCGCTCCAGCGCTTCCCGCTGGGCCCGGGTCATGCTGGCCACGTCCGCTCTGGTCACCGCCGCGCTGCCGGGGCGGGTGCCGTTTTCCGCCGGGCGGGAGGCCCGCTGCCGGATCCGCTCCACCACCCCCTGCTCCACGGTCCGGGCTGTCTGGCGCAGGGCATCGCTGTAATGGGCAAGACGGTAGGCATCCCCCAGCCGCATCCCGGGCAGCTGCATCAGGCGGCGCATCTCCGGGTCCCGCAGCTCTGCTTTCAGGGAGAAGCCCGGCACGTCCCGGCGCAGCAGGGCTTCCTCCGCCGCCCACTGAGCGTGCAGATGCTCCACAAAACCACGGCCCGGCGCGGGCAGACGGGGCGGCAGGCGTGTTTCCGGCACTTCCGGTGCTGTGGGCTTTGCCGCCGGTTCCGGCTGCTCTGTTTCCCCGGCTTCTTCTGCCACTGCTTCCCGCGGCGGCTGCGCCGGGGCCTCTGCCTCCGCTGCTTTCATCGTGCCCGACGCAATGGCCTGCTGCTGTTGAGCGCGGCTCAGCGCCGGAGCAGAAGCAGGCGGTGGGGCGGCACCGCCCTCCCCCTCCGCAAACAGCTGCAGGTCCACCATGCACTGCTCCCCGCGGCCGCTCAGGTCCGCAAAGCGCACGTTGTCCGGGTAGCGCTCTGCCAGCAGGGCAAAACCTGCCTTGGCAAATTCAAATGCTCCCTCCACCCAGGGCTTCCGCGGGGCAGCCGCTGTCACGGCCAGGCGCGGGCCCTCCGGCTCGTCCCAGGCATCGCTTTTGGCGCTTTCCTCCCCGGCCAGCAGATAGACCAGCGTCTGCATCAGGGTGCTTGCCCCGGCGCACACGATGTCCTGCCCGGCCGGGGCATAGCCCGCATGGCCCGCCGCTTCCAGCCGGAGGGTCGGGCCGCTGGGGCCGTCCAGTTCGGTATAGGTCACTTTGATCATGAAACCGCTCCTTTCATCGCTCTTGCCGCTGCCGCCGTGCTCAGGTTCTCTCCCGGGCCGCTCAGGGGCCCTTGTTTCAACTGCACCAGCTGGCTCTGCAGCTGCTCCAGCCGCTGGGCCAGCGTGCCGTTCTGGCGCACCCGCTGGCGGACTTTTTCAATGCCCTCAAAATCCATCATTTCCAGCGCCGCCAATGCCGCGTCCGCGTTCCGCGGGGCAAAGAACCCCAGCTGGTAGCACTCTTTTGCCGTCTCATTCTGGGAGAGGCGGCTGAACGTTGATTTCTTCTCCGCGCTGACCACGATGTCAAAAACGGGCTCCCGGCTGCCAGCTCCACACCGCCCACACCGGGCAGAGCCTGTGCCCGGAGCGCCGCGCCGGAAAAGTGCACGAACTCGCTCCGGCCCGTCTCCCCGATGATCCGGAATATCCGCTCCTCGTCGTAGAACTGCCGCATCAGGTCCATGATGAGGTAGCATTCTTTGGCAAAGGCCCGGTAAGCGCTCTTGAGCATATCACGGGAGAGCTTGCTGCCCGCCTCCTGCAGCGCCGCAATGGCCGAAGCCGCCGTCACGCCGCCCGCGGTGCCGCCCTGGGTCATGTCCCGGTTGCCGCTGATCTCTTTCAGCTCCTCAATGCGGCTGTTGCGGTAGCTCAGGCTGTTGCCCTGCAGGCCGGTGGTCTGTAAGGGCCGGAAACTGTCGTCTCCCAGCCGCCCCACCACATGCACGATGTCCCGGGAGAAGTCCGCCAGCTCTTCCTCGTTCACCCCCGCCGCGTCGCTCAGCACATACCGCTGTTTGGAGGAGAGCAGGACGTTCTCGTCCATGGCGTGGTTCATCCGGTCAATGGCGGTCTGGCACTCTTTCATCACGTCGATGTACCCAAAACCCGCCGGGCTGTCCTCCTCCACAAACAGCGGGTCAAACACAAACGGATACTGGCCGTGGTCGTAAAAACCGCGTCCGGCGTATTCCGGGTCGTTCTCGCTGGCGTAGAGCACCACCCCGTTGCAGAACTTGCAGTAGTGGAGCACCCGGCGGCCCTCCGCGTTCCGCTTTTTGTAGTACCAGTCCACCACCACGCTCTTGCCGTTGGTGTCCAGCCCGCCGTCGTGGAGATAGTGGGGCACCTCCAGCGCACTGGTGCTGTGACCCTCCAACTGGGGCCAGCGCTCAGTCAGCTGGTCCGTGTCTTCCAGGCTCAGGGAGAAAAAGTTGGGTGACGCCTGGATATCGTCCACGCCCGGCTCCCAGTAGAGCATCAGCAGGTTCATGGGCCGCACCGTGATCTCACCCACACCGCCCCGCTGTTCCGGGTCCCAGAACACCCCCTTGACGCCGGTGCCCTGCTTGAGCTTGCGCCACCAGGTGTCGCTGTACACCTGCTCATAGTCCGCCTGTTCCAGCACCACAGGCAGCACGCTGGAAAGCACCCGCGCGGTCTGCTCATCGTCCGGGGCCCGGGGCAGCACATTGGGGGCCGGGTAGTTGTCCATGGCGTCAGCATGCTTGTTGGCAATGGAGTTGAACAACCACCCGCTGGACGGCTGAGGCTTGCCCTCCATCATGGGGTTCTGGTAATTTTTCCAGTGCCCCATCCGGAACCACAGCTCGTTGTCCACCAGCCGTTGATCCAGCGCCGCCTTGCCGACCTTGTACTTCTGCAAGATCTGCTCTGCCCGCGCCACCTCCTCCGCCCCGATGGGCGCTTGTCGGTCCATAGCTCTGTCATTTGTACCTCCGTTTCTAAAATTGTTTTTCTTTGTTACCATCCTTGCCCTCTCCGTCATTGTTTCGCAATGCCACCTCTCCCAGAGTGAGAGGCTTTGGCAGTTCGTAAAATTCCCTCAAAACGCTATGCGTCTATATAAAGCGAAACCTCTTTGCCAAGGGCTCTCCCTTTGGGAGAGCTGGACGCCGTCAGGCGGCCTGAGAGGCTAGCCCGCTGCCCTTTATACCCTATAAACCCTCGCCCTTTTGTGCAGCTCCAGCGGGTCATCCCGGAGGGGCGGCACCGTCTTCTGCCGGGGCGGCGCGATGGGATGTTCCATCAGCACATAGCGGCACTCGTCGTAAATGTGGTCTTCCTGCCGGGTGTCGATGTCCTCCACATTGCTCTCGTCGTACACCAGGTTCGGGATGGTCCGGATGAAATGCCGACAGGTGCTGAACACCTGAAACATCGGCCTGCCCTCCCCGTCAAAGGCCAGCCGGTAGTGGAACTGCATCTTGCCCGCCAGCCGGGTGTGGTCGCCGGGCCGCCAGTGCAGGAAATTGGGTGCCCGCTCCATCATCGCCGCGATGCTCTCGCCCCGGCTCTCGTCAAAGATGGCAGGGTCCGCGATGCCCTGAATGACCCGCCCCCGGAGCAGCGGGTCGTTCTGCTCCACTTCCCGGATTTGTCTTGCCTGCTCCACCGGGTCGATGCGCAGGCCCTCGTTGGGGCGTCCGGTGCAGCCGTACAGCTCCTTGACGCGGTAGAGCCGCCCCTCTTCGTCCGCCGCGTACCATCCCACCGAGAACGGCTTGGAGAAACCGAAATCGTAACCCCGGTAAATTTTCCAGTGCTTCGGGATGGCAAACGGCGCAATGACATGGGTCCAGCGCTGGTCCTCATAGTGGGCCGGGTCGTTCCGCCACTCGGTGAACACCTGCCCCTGAAAGCTGTCCCAGCTGCCGTAGAGCAGGGCCTGCTTTTCCGCTTCCGGCAGGCTGGCCAGAGCCGCCAGATAATCCGGATCGTTTTCCAGCAGGGCCGGGTTATCGAACACGCTGGACGGGATGAACACCCGCGCCCGTTTCAGTTTTTTCTCCGTGCCGTCCGGCATCCGCACCGGGTATTCTTCCACGATGGGCGTACCGGGCGGGGCCGGTGTGATGAACCGGGCCTTGACCCAGCCGTGCCCCACCCCGCCGGGGTTGGTGGTGGCCCGGAGATACACCCGGGTGCCCGGGCCGGTAGGGCGGTTGCGGCTCATCAGGTAGCTGTACTCTTCCCATTCAAAGTGGGTGAGCTCATCAAAGCCGATAAAATCAAAGGCCTTGCCCTGATAGTTCGTCCGGTCTTTGGTGTACTGCAGGGAGCCAAAATAAATCTTCGCCCCGCTGGGGAACACCCACACATGGCTGGTGGCGTTGTACTGCGCCCCGGGGAATGCCCGGCGGTAGTACAGCTGGCTTTTGTCCACAAGGTCGGTCAATTGCGGGTAAGTCTTGCGGAGGATGAGGGCTCGGTAGTGCGGGATGTGCACCTGCCGCAGCGCCTCGATCACCAGCGCGTCGCTCTTGCCGCCGCCTGCCGCCCCGCCGTAGAGGGCTTCCGGCTCCGGCCGCCGCATAAATTCCAGCTGCCTCGGCTGGGGCCGCCAGACCACGGCGGCTCTTTTTGGTTCACTCATGCTTCCTCCACCGACGGCAGCAGCACCACGCCGCAGACCGTGCCCTCAGCCTCTACGCCCTGCTCGTTCAGCGCCCTCGCCACCGCGGCCAGGTCTTTTAAAACAGCGGTGGCTTCTTTCAGTCCCTTGAAGCTGCCGGGGTCTGCCGGGCCGTCTTTGTCCGCTGCCTTTCTGGCCGTTTTCTGCCGGGCGTTCAGCTCCCGGACTTCCTGCGCCAGCAAGGTACTCAGGGTGTCGGTGGCCCGCTGTAAGCTTTCCATGCTCTTACTGGCGGGCTGTTTTGTCTGCCCCATCCTGGATTCTTCACTTCCTTTCCTGTTTGGCTTGGCAACAGGATACCATAGTGTTCCGCCCCCCAACAGCGCACATTTTTCAGATACTTTTTGCTTATTTTTGATTCAATTATCCAAACTGTATAACAAGAGTGTATAAAAACCTCCCTGCCTGTGTTCTTTTTCACAAGCAGGGAGGTTTCATGCTGTATTTATTTTACAAAAGCCGCTTAAAAATCGCGCATTCTTTCCGAGGTGCTCTTACAGCGTCTCCACCCGGTCAAACAGGCCCTTGGCGGCTTCCACAGCGTCCTTGCTGCCAAACGCCACCCGGACGCTCTTTGCCATCTGCCGGGGCAGAGCGGCGGCCTGGGCTTTCAGGGTGTCGGCGTCCACGGCGCAGAGGGCGGCACGGTCGGCCGCTGCCATCCCGTCAGTGATGCCGCAGAAATACCGGCGGTCCAGCTCCTTGGCCTGGGCGTAAGGCTTGCGGGGCGTGTCGAGCTTTGCCACCGTGCCCACGATGAACTCGTTCATGTCCTTTTCGGTGTAGTCCCGCGCGGCCAGGTCTGCCGGGCCCTTGGCAAAGGTGTCATAGCTCTCGGTCAGGTGCGGGTCACGGTAGGTGTAGAGGTACTCCACGCCATCCCGGGTCAGCATCCCGGTGCCGTACGCACCGCCCACCTCGCGGATATGGTGCCACAGATACTCGTAGCTCATCACACGGGCCAGCACCTTGCGGGCAGCGCACCGCTCCATGGGCCAGACCAGCAGGTCGTAGTTCACGCCGCCGTCAATGATGAACGCCTCGTTCACCGGGGCCGTCAGCTCCTCGGTGTAGGCACAGGCCGTGCCCCGCTCCGCCTCTGCAAAGGCACTGCCCGGCAGCAGCTTCCGCAGGGTGTCCAGCCCGGCCTCACTGCCATGGAAGCTCACGGTCAGCTGGGCGTGGTGCAGGATCTTCTCCCGCAGGGCCTCAAATTTGGCCCCCACAGCGGCCCAGTCGGCCTTTTCCAGCAGCTCGCACAGGAAATGATACGCCGTCACGCCGCTCACCCGCTCGGTCAGGGCGTTCTCCACGGTAAAGTGTGCCCCGGCGCGGACGGCCGCATAGCTGTTGCCCTGCTGGATGAACTGCTGTTCCATGTTCAGCTTCTGCTGGCTCAGCACCCGGGCATAAGCGGCCTCGGCGCCTGGCCCGGTCAGCCGGGTCTCGTACAGCCACTCGCCGCCCAGCTCCACGGCCTTTTCCAGGCTCCGCTCCAGCAGGCTCATGCTCAGGGTCAGCTTGGTGTGGCAGGGGCTGCCCGCCTGCCGTCCGGTCCAGATGCTCAGAGCCACGCTGCTGTTGCCCAGCCAGGTGCCGCGCAGGGTGTTCAGCTCCCGGGCCGTGTGGCGCGGGGTGTCCAGCTCGTCCAGCACGTCGGTCAACAGATCGAGATACTGCATTTCTTCCGGCGTCAGGCTGCCCAGGTCGTAGTAGAAATTCAGATAGGTGCTGCCCGCCGAGGGGTGGTGCAGCAGGGTAGCTCCGGCCAGCTGCTCTTCCCCGCCCGCGGCGCTCTTTTCCCCGCTGCCAAGATCGGCCACGGTCAGCGGGTGCTCCAGCACCAGCTTGCCGTCCACACGGGCAGCCTGTGCCTCTTCCTCTTTCTTGGGCAGGGTCGGCACCTGGGTCACCTGCACCGGCTCTGCCGCAAACAGGTCTTTCAGCAAAGCATCGAACCAGCCCTCGGCCAGCTTCTCCCGCAGGGAGGCAAACAGGCTGTTGGTGTGCAGCAGCATGGCCGGGTCGCCGGTGTGCAGCCAGCCCGTGGCCGCGTTGATGGCGTCCAGCACGCCGTCCGGGATGCTGCCCGGCCGCTCCAGCGAAGCAAACTCCGCCGCGTTCAGAGAGGCCAGCAGCAGGTCTTCCGGGATGCCTTCAGCCAGGATGTCGTCCACGGCTTTCCGCACGCCCGCGGCAAACCGGGCCGCCGTATCCTCGGTGGCACCGCGCAGCACCAGCTCCAGCGTGGGCTGTAACGTGCTGTCGTCAAACCCGATGTCGATGTCCGCGCCCAGCTTCTCGTTCAGCAGGGCCGCTTTCAGCGGGGCCTGATTGGAGCCCAGCAGCGCGTCCAGCAGGATCTCCACGCCCAGCTGCCGCTCCCGGTCTGCAAAGGCTCCGGTATACCAGGCCAGAGCGCACTGCACCTCGTCGGCCTCCGGCTTCTCGGTGTAGTAGGGGATCTTCACCTGCACGCCCGGCTGCTCGTCCTGCATCGTCAGGCGGGGGCGGCTGGTGCCCTTGGGCATCTTGCTCAGGTAGGCCTCGTCGAGGAATGCCAGCGCCTCCCCCATGTTCAGGTTTCCGTACAGGGTGATGCAGCAGTTGTCCGCGCTGTAGTGGCGGTGGTACACCCGCTTGTACTTCTCATAGGTCAGCGCCGGGATGGAAGCCGGGTCGCCGCCCGAGACAAAGCCGTAGGCCGTGTCCGGGAACATGGCCCGCTCCAGCGCGTTCTGCAGCTGGGCGTCCGGGGAGGCCAGAGCGCCCTGCATCTCGTTGTAGACCACGCCGCTCACGGTGCCGTCCTCGCCCCGGTGCCAGCCCTCCTGCTCAAACACGGCCTTGTCCACCATGGCCAGCGGGCAGAACACTGCATTGAGGTACACGTCCATCAGGTTCTTGAAATCCGTCTCGTTGGGCGTCGCAAAGGGGTAAACGGTCTTGTCCGGGAACGTCATCGCATTGAGGAACGACGCCATGCTGCTCTTGAGCAGCTGCAAAAACGGCGATTTGACCGGGTACTTCTCACTGCCCGCCAGCACCGAGTGTTCCAGGATATGGAACACTCCCGTGTCATCGGACGGGAATGTCCCGAACCCGATGCCGAACGCCTTGTTGTTATCGTCATTTTCCACCAGCAGTACCGACGCCCCGCTGACATCATGGGTCAGCACCGTCAGGGTGCCGTGCTGCTCCGGGCAGTCTTCCTGCTTCACCAGAGTGTAACCGGGATATTGCTTCATCGCTGTTTCTCCTTTGGTTTTTATTTTTTTGCCTTTATTGTATCATTCTTCCGGGTAAAACACAACAAACCAAAAACGGCAGCCTCCCGCTCCCGGGAAGCTGCCGCTCTGTCTTTTAATTTACGCTGTCGGTAATGACCCCCGCTTTGCACGACACCCTGAACAGCACAAAGCCCACCACAAACAGCACAATGAGGGAACCGACGCCCACATTGGCGCTGCCGGTCAGCTGGCTGCCCACGCTGACGATCATGGTGCCCAGGAACGAGGCCCCCTTGCCGCAGATGTCAAACAGGCCGAAGTATTCGCCGGATTTTTCCGGCGGGATGATCTTGGCAAAGTGGGAGCGGCTGAGGGCCTGCACGCCGCCCTGGAACATGCCCACGATGACGGCCAGCACCCAGAACTGCCACTGCCGGGTCAGGAAGAACGCAAACACCGCAATGCCCGCGTAGGCCGCGATGCAGACCGGGATGAGGGCCGTGGACGGGTATTTCGAGGACAGCCGCCCGAAGATGAGCGCTGACGGGAACGCCACGATCTGGGTCAGCAGCAGGGCCAGCAGCAGACCCGTGGTATCCAGCCCCAGTGCCGTGCCATAGGCCGTGGCCATATCAATGATGGTATACACGCCGTCGATGTAGCAGAAGAACGCCAGCAGGAACCAGAACACCTGTTTATCTTCCGGCAGGTGGCGGATGGTGTGCCCGATGCGGGCAAAGCTCTGGCGGATGGCGTGCCGCTCCACCTCCACATAGTGCAGCTGTTTGTATTGGTTCAGCAGCGGCAGCGTGGTCAGCAGCCACCAGAACGCCGTGATCAGCAGAGCCAGATCCAGTGCTTTCATCTGGCTGATGCCCAGCTTGTCCGCCCCCAGCACAAGGCCCAGACAGGCCACGAACGGCACACAGCTGCCAATGTAGCCCCACGCGTAGCCTTTGGAGGAGACTGCGTCCATCCGTTCTGGGCTCGTCACATCGCTCAGCATGGAATCGTAATAGACAAGGCTGCCCGAGAAGCCCACCTTGGCAATGACAAAGATGACGAGGAACGGCAGCCAGGCGGACATCTTGCCCATGGCAATGCAGCCCACGATGCCCACCCAGACGCAGAGCAGAAAGATGGGCTTTTTGAAGCCTTTCGTGTCCGCCAGAGTGCCCAGGATCGGGCTGAGGATCGCCGTGATGATGGTCACCACCGAGCTGGCGTAGCCCCAGTAGGCCAGATACTCCACCGACGACAGCCCGCCCGCGGCGGCCAGCGCGTTGAAGAAAATCGGGATGAGGGTGGCCACCATCAGCACAAAGGCCGAGTTGCCCACATCGTACAGGATCCATGCCCGTTCCAGCCCGGTGAGGCGGAATTTCTGCTTGCTTTCTTTTTCCATGTTGCCCCTCTCAGTTTTCCCCAAAGGTGTGCTGGTAGGCTTTGTCCAGCGGCGCTTCGGTCTGTAATGTATCGCAGTATTCCAGAATCAGCCGCTCGGCCAGCGGCAGGGCTTTCTGGTACAGCGCATCCAGCTGCTCACAGCTCTCCGCACAGGCGGGGTTGGGCTGCGGGTTTGCCACCAGCCCGTGCAGGCCCTCGTACCTGCCCACGGCTTTCATGCCTGTCAGCACCACCCAGCGCTTGGCCGGGCTGGATGCCAGCAGCAGCTTGTGCACGGCCACCATCCTTTCATGGCGTCGTAAGCCTGCAAAATGGTGATGCCCTGATAGAACGGCGCGATCACTTTCGCCCGCTCCATGCTGGGGTGGATGTGGCTGGCTGTCAAAAAATGCAGCGGGTCTTTGCCATCCCGGCGGAGGAGCATGTTGTCAAACTCCGTTTCAATTTCGCAGTGGCTCACGCCGCTGTCCCGGACATCCTGCTCCACGCGGGGGTGGCAGGTGGAGTCCAGCGCAAAATGGCAGAGGAAGCCCAGCGCGTAGGCCAGCGCGGCGTCTCTATTTTTCGCTTTGTTCACCACGCCCCGGGCCCGCTCGAAGAAAACCGCTCCCGGCTGCTCGTGCATGGCGTTGCCCAACGCGCTCACCGGGGTAGATTTTGCCGCGTGGTAGTAGAACAGCAGGTCCGGCCCGTGCAGGCCGATGTCATACAGCTCCCGGTAAGGAGCAATTTTTTCCTGCAATTCCGCGGGCAGGCGTTCCAGAACATCCGCGCCAAAGCGTCGGTGTGCATAGGTGGATGGCATAACAAAGGCCTCCTTTATTTTACAGCTTACAGCTGCGGCAGCTCGTTTTTCAGGCCGCGGTCCATCAGGGCGCGGACGGCCTCGGCAGCGCTCATGCCGTGGTTGACGATGGCGTCCACCGTCTGCACGATGGGCATTTCCACCTGATATTTTTCGGCCAGCTCCAGCGCGGCGGGCAGGGCGTTCATGCCCTCCACCACCATGCCGACCTCTTTCACGGCCTCCGCCGGGCTCTTACCCTTGCCAATGAGGATGCCCGCCCGGTTGTTCCGGCTGTGCATACTGGTGGCAGTAACGATGAGGTCTCCGATGCCGGCCAGGCCCGCAAAGGTGTGGACATTGCAGCCCATGGCCACGCCCAGCCGGGCGATCTCCGCAATGCCGCGGGTGATGAGGGCGGCGCGGGCGTTGTCGCCGTAGCCCAGGCCCGTGGAGATGCCCACGCCCAGGGCGATGACATTCTTCATGGCACCGCTCAGCTCCACGCCCTTGATATCCGGGTTGGTGTAAACGCGCATGCAGGTGTTGTTGAACACCTCCTGCACATACCGGGCGGCCTCCTCGTCCGGGCTGGCCGAGACGATGGTGGTGGGCAGATCAACCGCCACTTCCTCCGCGTGGGTGGGGCCGGAAAGCGCCACCAGACGCACGCCCTTGGGGCCGCCCTCCTTGCCCAGCTCGTCGGCCAGGATCTCCGTCATGGTCATCAGGGTGTCGGGCTCCACGCCCTTGGCCACATCCACGATGATCTGCCCGTCGGCCACATAGGGCCGGGCCTTGGCCGCCGTGCCCCGCACGAAGACAGACGGCACGGCAAACATCAAAATATCCTTGTCCGTGCACACTTCCTCCATGCTCTTGGTAAATTTCAGCTCCTGCGGGATCTTCATACCCGGCAGGTTGGGGTGGACGCGGGTGGTGGAGAGGCTGTCGATCTCCTGCCCCAGCGCCGACCACACCAGCACATCGTTTCCGCTCACGCACAGCATCCGTGCCAGAGCCATGCCCCAGGTGCCTGCACCCAGGATGCCAATTTTCCGTTTTGTCACGTTCTTGTCCTCCGTTTCCGCGCGCCGGGCAGAGCGCCCGTTCGCGCGGCAGTTTCTATGCAAAAAATAGTTCCGATATTTTAGTGTTCTACACCCAAGCCCATTTTACACGAAAGGCTGTATCCCGTCAACTCTCTGGCAGGCTGCACAAAGTCCGGTGGTGTTTTTCAGCGGTTTTGTCTATCGTATGCGATTTCATAACGACCAATTGCATCCATCGGAAATTCATGTTATAGTATTCTGGTAGGTTTTGTAGGTTTTTCAAAAACCCTTTGACCTCAACACAGGTTGATCCTGTATACTCTGCTTCATCGTCACATTTTCTTTAAAAGAGGATTTCAAAAAGCTTATGTTTGAGTCATTCCTTGCCAACCGCACCGTCGGCGTGCTGTGGGAGGCCCTGCCCCGTATCTTATCAGCGGGCCTCACCATGACCATCCCCCTCACGCTGATCTCGTTCTCCCTCGCCATGGTCATTGCCGTGGCGGTGGCTCTGGTGCAGTATGCCCATGTGCCGGTGCTGAGTCAGATCGCCCGGTTTTACATCTGGGTGGTACGCGGTACCCCGCTGCTGGTGCAGCTGTTCATCATCTTTTACGGCCTGCCCGGCGTGGGCATCATGCTGGACGCGTTCCCGGCTGCCGTCATTGCCTTTGCGTTCAATGAGGGTGCTTACTGCGCCGAGACCATGCGCGGCGCGCTGGAAAGCGTGCCCCAGGGCCAGCTGGAGGCCGGTTCCTGCGTGGGCATGACCTGGGCCCAGATCATGCGCCGCATCGTGCTGCCGCAGGCCCTGCGCACCGCCGTGCCCGCCCTCTCCAACTCCCTCATCGGCATGATCAAGGACACCTCGCTGGCGTCCAACATCACGGTGGCGGAGCTGTTCATGGCAGGCCAGCGGGTGGCCGCCCGCACCTATATCTTCCTGCCCATCTACTGCGAGGTCGCCGTGGTCTACCTGCTGTTCTGCACCGTCATCACCAAGCTGCAGAGCCTGCTGGAGCGCCAGCTGAACGCCCGCGGCTTCCAGTGAGAAAGGAGTGGAGCGTATGGCCATGTTAGAAGTGCGGGATCTCCGCAAATCGTTTTATACTTACGCAAAACCCGGCCTGCAGGCCGGCATCTTCCACAAGCCCGGGGCCCGCAAGGTAGTCAGCCAGCTGGATGTCCTCAAGGGCGTGGACCTCACCGTCAACAAGGGCGATGTCGTCGCCATCCTGGGCCCCAGCGGCTCGGGCAAGACCACGTTCCTGCGCTGCCTCAACTTTTTGGAAACAACCGACAGCGGCACCCTGATCTTTGACGGCGAGCAGTTTGACCTGGGTAAGATCACCAAGGCCGACATTGCCCGCCTGCGCAAAAAGACGGCGTTCGTCTTCCAGAATTACAATCTTTTCCGGAACAAGACCGCCCTGCAGAACGTCACCGAGGGCCTTGTCATCGCCCGCAAGATGCCCAAAGCCCAGGCCGACGCCATCGGGATGAAGATGCTGGAAAAAGTCGGCCTGGCCGACCGAGCCGATTCCTACCCCCGCCAGCTCTCCGGCGGCCAGCAGCAGCGGGTGGCCATTGCCCGGGCTCTTGCCACCGACCCGGAAATTCTTTATTTTGATGAGCCCACCTCCGCCCTGGACCCGGAGCTGACCGGTGAGGTGCTGGCCGTTATGCGGCAGCTGGCCGAAGAGGGCATGACCATGCTGGTGGTCACCCATGAGATGGGCTTTGCCCGCGGCGTCTCCTCCAAGACGGTCTTCATGGAAAACGGCGTGGTGGTGGAGGCCTCTCCCTCGCAGGAGTTCTTCGCCCACCCCAAAGAAGAACGCACCAGAGAATTTTTACGCAAAATTGAACATACGAACTGAAAGGAATCCAATCATGAAAAGAAGAACCTTTATCTCTCTGATGAGCGTGATGGCAGCGGCAGGCGTGCTGAGCCTGAGCGGCTGCTCTTCCTCCAATAACCCCGCGGCTTCCACCGCTGGCACTGCCGCCTCCAGTGCTGCCTCCGCAGGCGGCGACCTGCTCTCCACCATCCAGAACCGCGGCACCCTCATCGTGGCGCTGGAAGGCGCATGGCAACCCTGGAGCTTCCACGACGCGGACGACACGCTGGTGGGCTACGACGTGGAAGTCTCCCGCGCCATTGCCGAGAAGCTGGGCGTGGAGCCGGAATATGTGGAGAGCGATTGGGATAGCCTGTTTGCCGGCATGGACGCTGGCCGTTATGACATGGTCTGCAACGGCGTGGAGGTCACCGAGGAACGCTCCAAGACCTACGATTTCACCACGCCTTACGGCTACATCCACACCGCGCTCGCCGTCAAGAAAGACAACGACAGCATTACCAGCTTTGAGGACCTGGACGGCAAGACCACGGCCAACAGCCTGGCCTCCACCTACATGGAGCTGGCCGAGAGCTACGGCGCTACCGTGCAGGGCATCGACACGCTGGAAGAGACCATCCAGCTGCTGACGGCAGGCCGCATCGACGCTACCCTGAACGCCGACGTCTCGTTCTACGATTACCTCAATGTCCATCCGGACGCGGACTTCAAGCTGGTGGCATTCACGGAGGAAGCTTCCCACGTTGCCATCCCTCTGCGCAAAGGCGACGAGACCGCCACCCTGCTGGAGGCCATCAACAACGCCATTGAGGAGCTGCGTGCCGATGGCACTCTCTCCGAGCTGGGTGAGAAATATTTCGGCCAGGATATTTCTTCCGAGAACTGATTTTTTGATTTTGACAGCACAAAAGGCAGCCGCGTTCGCGGCTGCCTTTTTTCGCGCGTTAAATCGTCTCGCGGTACACTTCCAGATACACGCTCTGGCGGGACTCGTACAGTTTGCGCCGAAACTCGGTGCAGAAATCCGGGTCGTCGAACAGCTCCACCACCGCCGGGGCGTAGCGGCTGCCCTTTTGGGCCCGCAGCTCCTCGATCAGCTTTTCCAGCGGCTTTGCCGCCGTGTAGCACCGCCCGATGTTGTCGGTGGCCGCGTCCAGAGAGTCGGCCACGGTCAGGGCGTCCACAATGGGCTTCATGTTCTTCGGGCAGGGCGGCTGATCTTTCGGGTAGCCTCCCTGGCCGTCATAATATGTATGATGGTAGAGTGCCGCCAGCGCCAGGTCGCCTTTGTGGCCGATCTTACACAGCAGCTCATAGCCAAACGCCGCGTGCCACTGCACGCAGACAAATTCCTCATCCAGCAGGCGGCGGGAGTTGTTGCCCACATACATGGTCACCATGCTCTTGCCGATGTCGTGGTATACCCCGCACTCATAGGCCATCGTGCAGATTTCTTCACCGTGCTGCTGCACCGCTTCCACGGTGTCGTACCCCATGGTGCCCACCATGGCCTCAGGCTTCTTCCACAGCAGCCGCCGGACAAAAAAGCAGGTCAGGTTGGCCACCATCAAAGAGTGGACATAGGTCGGCTTGTGGGCCGCCAGCATGTACACCAGCATGTTTTTGCGGTAGGGCCGCTCCGCGACTGCCTGCATCTCCACCAGTTCCCGCACCGCGTTGCTGGCCACACGGGGATACTGGTTCACAGGCAGATCGTTCAGGTAACTCACGCTCTTGCTGAACATTTTTTCCAGCCGGCAGGCGTACTGGGGCTTTTCCTCCGGCGGAAGCGCGGCCTCATAATAAAACAGGGAGGAGAGGCTGGTCAGATTGTTGTTGATGCCCGTGGGCGAGTAGTCTTTCGGGTCCACCTTTTCAATGACCTCCAGCAGCACGTCCACTACCTCGCGGGCCGGGCAGCGCCCGGCGTGGTAACGGGCCGCCGCGTAAAAATAGCCCAGCCGCCAGTTCTGCAGCCGCTCGTCGTCCGTCTGGTTCTTCGCCTGCTCCCGGTGGATGTACTCCGCCGATTCCAGCACCTTTTCCGCGATCTCCGGGTCCTTAAAATCCCGCAGGTAAGCCAGCAGGGTCATCCGGTCCATGTGCATGGCATACTCAAATTGATCCCAGGGGATGGAGGGGTCCAGCTTGCGGTAATAGGGCGAGCGGATGACCCCCATGGCCTTGTCGAACACTTCCATGTAAGCTTCGCAGTCGGCATGGCTGTGGCGGGACATGGCCATCCGGCTGTTGCCCAGGCACCGGATGATATAGCTCTTGGTCTCCAGGTCAAATCCCTCGTACCGGGCCATGTAGGAGGCTCCCTCCTGGAAGTATCCCCGCACCTGTTTGCCCAGAGGTTGATGCTGGAATCATCGCCCCGGACATTCATGTAATGCATGGTCACGCCGGCCCAGTACAGTTCCCGGATGATAGCCCGGTCATCCTGTTTCAGGCGGGCGTAGTCCAGCAGCAGGGCGTGGATCTTATAGGCAATGCCGCTGTCCTCGCTGTTGGCGTAGTTGAACAGCTTGCCCGCGAACTCGGAAAGGCCCGCGGCTTCCTCCTCCGTCAGGTTTTCCGCCCGGCGGGAAAAGATCACTTCGTCCAGGATGGCATTGCTCTGCTGCATCAGCGTGTAGGACTCCGCCGCGTTCTGCTTGATCTCTTCCAGCAGGTCGGCGGCTTTCATTCCGGCGTGGGCTTCCGGGCGCGCGAGGGCACGGACCCGGCGCAGGTTTTCAATGTACCGCGTATACCGTTCGTCTATTCCCGGAAGCCCCCTTTCTGCGGCGATAAAATCGTTTGCCTTCGTTATTTTTTAATTTTGACAATTTTTCATAATATTGCGTTTTATTATACCCGGAATCAAAAATGTTGTCAATTCCCCCCATCTAATATTATTTTCACCCGGAACAATGGCCCACAATTTTGCCAGATTTTCACTTTTCTTTTTGTCTGGATTGCTGTTTTTCTCCCACATACAAAAAGAGAGCCGCTTCCGCCCGTGCAGCGGCTGCAGCTCTCTTTGCAAAATATCCTTTTGTTGCCGTGGGTCAGTTGCGGTAGCAGCGGTCCTGGGTCACAAGCCAGTCCTCGCAGCGGCTCTGGGCCTCCTCCACACTGCGGCTCACGCAATGGAAAAACGCCCCCTGCAGCGAGCGGTAGGAGTAGCTTACTTTGGGCACGCCGTTTGCATCCTTGATCTTCTCACAGCGTTCCTGTCCGGGCATCAGATAACATTGTTCCATGTTGCACTCTCCTCACAGTATTTCGCGGCCTGCCGCAAACAGGCTTATTCTATCACGTTTGAGCTGCGGAGGCTATGCGCTCTTTTACCAAAAAGAACGCAGGATTTTGTGGGAGAATGCGTATTGACAGCTTTTTTGTGCTTTGTTACGCGGTTTTCCGTTTCTTCCGACCCCACCAGAAACCACAGTAGACTACAAAGACCGGGATGGCCGCCAGCGTCACAGTCCGGCTCAGGGAGTAGCCATCGGCCTGGTAGACAAAATCAACGCGGTTGGTCCCTGCCGGACAGAGCACCGCCATCAGGCCCTCGTCCACTTCCACGATGTCGGCCTGCTCCCCGTTGACATAGGCCGTAAAGCCATCGTCATAGGGCACGGAGAAGAAGACAAGGTTTTCCCGGGTCAGGTTGATCTCGGCATGGAAGCCGGAATTCGTCATTTCAAACACCCGGCTGGCCGTGGCCCGGCGGGCATCACAGTCCTCCACATAGGTGTCATAGTAGAGGTCGTTCAACCGTTCCTCGGGCAGGGGTTGCAGGTACTCGCTGTAGGTTTCGGCATCCTCGTCTTTCAGCACCAGCGCCCGCATCAGCAGATTGGAGCGGGTGGTCTTGATGGTGTTCTCGTACTGGTTCTCGGTCAGGTAGTAATCGTAGGTGAACCCCATGGGGACGTAATTCTCGTTCTCATACAGCAGGTAGCCGTCCCGGGTGTCGTAGTAGCTCCAGCCCTCGTCGGCCTCCGCGAGGAAATCCTCCTGATGTTTCCGCGTGGTCAGCAGATATTTCACACTCAGCAGCCCCCGCAGGGCGTAGTTGGAGAGCTCCGGCTCGCTCCGCACGTCCCGCTTGACGCCCAGTGCCGGGTAAAAGCTCAGGATGCTGGGGGCTGCCGTGCTGCCAAAATATTGCAGGCAGCTCTTGTCCAGCCAGAGGCCCAGGTTATCGTGGGTCTTGTAGGTGTCAACGCGCCAGTCACCCGCGGGGAGATCTTCTTTCAGCTTGAGGGCGTTGGTGTACTCCTCCACCAGGTCGCTGTCGGTGTTCCACTGGCCGAACTTGCCAATGCCGATGTGCACCACGCTGAACGCGCAGGCAAAGGCCAGCGTGGCCGCCAGCAGCCGCCGGGCAAACACTTTCTGCCCCTGCCAGCGCCCGCAGAGAAAGCGGTACACCAGCAGCCCGCCCAGGCCAAAGGCGAACACCGCCGCGAACTGGCCGGGGTTCTGCAGAACGCCCAGGCTCCACTGTTTCGTCTCGCTGTCCTGCACCGGGACCACGGCAAAGGCCAGGGTGGCCACCATCAGCCAGCCAATGCCCCGGGCCGGGGCATCCAGGTCGGTGTCCGGCGCTTCCAGCGCGCAGGCCGTCATGGCGCAGAGGATGAGCACCGGCATATAGTACCAGCGGGCATAGTAGCTGGAGTTGAGGGCATAGAACGCGCTGTTGAGGACGGGCACCAGCGCAAACACGGCGCAGGTGGCCACGATCCGCTTTTTGCTGTCCCCTTTCCGGGCCCGCCAGTAGGCCATGGCACCGGCCAGGCTGCACAGGGGCAGGTAGGCGGACATGCTGGTCCACTTGATGACGCCCTCGGACCAGATGGAGGTCATATAGGGCGAATCCGGCGGCAGGATCCAGCTGACCAGAATGGCCAGATACTGCTGGACCTTGGAATAGGTCAAAAAGCCCCAGCCGGAGGAGAGGTCGATGGTGCGGGGGTTCTGCAGCACCGAGAGCACCGCCGGCCAGAGCAGGATAAAGCCCAGCGCCACGCCCAGCAGGCTTTCAAACGCCAGACGCGCAAAGAGCTTCGGCGTCAGCTTCACATCCCCGGCGCTGACTTTGCAGACAAAGTAGATGACCAGGAAGAGCACCTGCCCCACAAAGAAGAAATAGTTGTTGAGCAGGTTGAGCGCCACCCAGAACGCAAAGGGCCCGTGGCGGTGCTCATACATTGCTTCGTCCAGCGCGGCCAGCATCCAGGGGAAGAGGGCTACCACGTCAATAAAGTGGTTGAAGAAGATGTTGTAGACCGAAAAGCCGGAAAACGTATACAGGCAGGCACCCAGCACCGCAAAATTCGCGTTCTGCACATAGCGGCGCAGGTAGCGGTACGCGCCGCCGCCCGCCACGGCAAACTTGAGCACCAGCAGCGGCACCATCAGGTAGGGCAGCCACTGCTGCGGGAAGATCAGCGAGAACCAGAAAAACGGCGAGCCGTACAGGTAGAACGAATAGGCGTTCATGGCACCGCTGCCCAGGTCCGTGGCCCAGGAGAACGTATTGGACGCCGCCCCGGCCAGCGGGCTGTCCGGGTAGCCCAGCCCCTTGACAAAGCCGTTCATATACCGGTAAAAGCTGATCTGCTGGCTGTTGAAATCGCCGGCATAGTGGAAAAAGCCGCCGTCCAGAATGTAGAACGGCAGGAAGAACAACGCCGCCGTCAGGGCGCACAGCCCCACTGTCAACCAGAAGCGGTCACGCTGACGCCCCGGCAGGCGGAGACGGCGAGAAGTGAGAGAATCCATGGTAAGGGCCTTCTTTCTTTACGGGAACGGGATCTCCCGGTTATCATCTGCATCCGCAGCTCTCCGCTGCTGGTCGAACACGGCCTCGATGAGGGTGTCGATGTCTTCCAGATGGCTCAGCTCGCAGCAGTACCGCCGCAGGGCCGAAGCACCTTTCAGGCCTTTCATATAGTGCATGGTCTGGGCCCGGGCCTGGGGCATGGCGACAAATTCACCTTTCTGCTCCACCATCTCTTCCACCTGGCGGCGGAGGGCGTTCATCCGGGCCTGCAGGTTGGGCTCCTTGGGGGCGGGCAGCCCCTCGATGGCCGCGTTCACCCGCTCAAACAGCCAGGGGTCGCCCAGCGCCGCCCGGGCGATCATCACACCGTCGCAGCCGGTCTCCCGCATCATGGTCAGGGCGTCTTCCGCCGTGTGGATGTCGCCGTTGCCCAGCACCGGGATCTTCACAGCCTCTTTCACCCGCCGGATGATCTCCAGGTCGATGCCGGGGGTATACATCTGCTCCCGGGTCCGGGCATGGACAGCCACCAGCACCGCCCCCGCCTGCTCGCAGGCTTTGGCGCACTCCACGGCCGTGATGTGGTCGGCATCCCAGCCCTTGCGCATCTTGACCGTGACGGGGCGGGAGGTGTTTTGCACCACCTGCTCCACGATCCTGCCGCAGACGTCCGGGTCCAGCATCAGCTTGCTGCCCGCGCCGCCGGACACGATCTTGGGGGCCGGACAGCCCATGTTGATGTCCAGGAAATCGAATTGGTACTGCTCAATGGCCGCCGCGGCCTGCCCCATGATCTCGGGCACCTCGCCAAAGATCTGCACGCCGTAGGGGCCCCGTTGGGCTCCGCCTTGAGCAGGCTGACCGTTTTGTGGTCGCCGTACACCAGTGCCCGGCTGGACACCATCTCGCTGACGGTAAAGCCCGCGCCGTGCTCTGCCATCAGGCGGCGGCAGGGGGCATCCGTGAAGCCCGCCATGGGGCCGAACACTGCCTTGTGGGGCAGCGTGATATTGCCAAGTTTCAAAGGTTCCATTGTCTTCCTCGTATTTCAAATTGATTTGCTGCAGGTTGCGCTGCATCCTATTGTATCATATTTTTTTGCCTTATGGTATACTTGCTGCAGGAGGAGCGGCGGGCCGTGCCAAAATTCCCGCCGCAAAAGAGAGCTATGGAATATCGCAACTGGAAAAACGCCCCGGTCCGCACCTCGCTGCTGGGCTATGGGTGTATGCGCTTTCCCACCACACCGGAGGGCAGGATCGACGAGCCCCGGGCCGAAGCCCTGCTCAACGCCGCCCGGGACGCGGGCGTCAACTACTTTGACACCGCCTACCCCTACCACGGCGGTGAGAGCGAGCCCTTTGTAGGCCGGGTCATTGCCAAATGGCCCCGGGAAAGTTTTTACCTGGCCACCAAACTGCCCCTGTGGCAGTGCAAGAGCCTGGACGAGGCCAAGCGCATCTTTGCCGACCAGCAAAAACGGCTGGGCGTGGACTATTTTGATTTTTACCTGATGCACTCCCTGCACAAGGCCCGCTACGACGAGGCCAAGGCCCTGGGCATCGTGGACTGGCTCTGGGAGCAGAAAGCCGTCGGCACCATCCGCAGCCTGGGCTTCTCCTGCCACGACAACTCGGCGGGGTTTGAGCACATCCTGCGGGATCAGCCCTGGGATTTCTGCCAGCTCCAGTATAATTATCTGGACACCGACGACCGCGCCGAGGAGATCTCCGGCGACCGCGGCTACCAGCTGACCGAGGAACTGGGCGTCCCCCTCATCATCATGGAGCCCATCAAGGGCGGCACCCTGGCCACCCTGCCCCCGGACGCCGAAGCCCCCCTCAAGGCCCTGCGCCCGGAGGCCAGCGCCGCTTCCTGGGCACTGCGCTGGGTGGGCAGCCACCAGAATGTCCATGTCATCCTTTCCGGCATGAGCGCCGAAGACCAGCTGGAAGATAATCTCAAAACGTTTGAGCATTTTGAGCCGCTTTCCCCCGAAGAAGCGCAGACCGTGGAAAAGACCGCTGCCATCCTGCACAGCCGGATCAAGATCGGCTGCACGGGCTGCCGCTACTGTATGCCCTGCCCCATGGGCGTGGACATCCCGGACAACTTCAGCATCTGGAACAAACTTTCCATGTTCGGCCAGAAAGACGCCATCAAAAAGCAGTGGGCGGCCCACTTCCCGGACGCCGAAAAAGCCAGCCACTGCGCGCGCTGCGGCAAGTGTGAGGGCGTCTGCCCCCAGAAACTGCCCATCCGCGCCTCGCTGGCCCAGCTGCAGCAAGAGCTGGACGCGCTCTGATTTTTGCCCCATACGAAAAGGACGCCTGACTTATGCCGTCAGGCGTCCTTTTTTGCTTGCTTCCAGTTACCACAGCCGGATGACCTTGATGACGCCCTCGGCTTTGTCGCGGGCGATCTCCAGATGCTTCTGGAGGGCATCGGCGGCGGTGTTCCAATCGCCCCGGGTGGCGGCATCCAGGATCTCCAGGTGCTCTTCACAGGTCTGCTCCCGGTTGATCATGCTCACCTTGCCGGTCATGATGCGGAAACGGGTGTTCAGGCCGGTGATCCGGTCGTAGGCGGAGCGCAGGTATTTATTGGGCAGGGTGCTCATGAGCAGTTCATGGAAATCATCGTCCGATTTGCAGAAATCGTCGATGCGGTCCGGATTATGCATCAACTCGGTAAACGCGGCCAGCTCCTCCTGCGGGATCTCGCTGCCATAAGTACGCAGGGCGTAGGGCTCCACCAGCAGACGCATCTCAAACATACTGTGCACGTCTTCTTCGGTGATACCGGACACCATCAGGCCCTTTTTGGGCAGGATGGTGATGAGGCCCTCCTGCTCCAGCCGGCCCAGTGCGTCCCGCATGGGGGTGCGGCTGATGTTGCCCATCTCGGCGCAGAGCTTCTGCTCGTTGAGAAACTCGTTGGGACGGTACTCGCAGTTCAGGATTTTGGTTTTCAGGTACTGGTACGCCTGAAGTTTCAAGCTCAGCTTTGCCTGGGATTCCATCTCTTTCATCTTCTTCTCCTATATCTCCGGGGATCTTTCAAGCAAAAATACCCCGCCCACCCACAACGTTCCAACAGGAAGCAGCGCTCTGGGTACGGCAGGTTGTATCCCTGAAACAATCCAACGAATCTGGTCTTCTTATTATCACACAAGGTATCATTTATTACAAGACTTTTCGCAAAACTTTGGTGCGTTTTCCGTTTCAACCAGATATATTGTCTCTGTTTTGAGCATTTTGACAAATGTTTTTGTGCTTGTCACCAGTTTCGCGCTCTTGTTTTGCATCCATGTGTAAATTGTGGTACACTACCCGGTAGAAAGAAGGTTTTTGCATGGCACGAAGCGACGGCTACAACACCAAAACACGCCAGCTCATCCTGGATTATCTCATCAATAACCGCCAGCACGCAGTCAGCGCGTCCAACATTCTGGCCCACCTGGAAGAGCAGGGCGCGGCCCCCAACCCCACCACGGTCTACCGCTATCTGGATAAACTGGCCGGGGAGCAGCGGGTGATGAAATACGTGGCGGACAAGGGCGAAAAAGCCGTGTTCCAGTATGTGGACGAGGGCCGCCACTGCCGGGAGCACCTGCACCTGAAATGCGTGCGGTGCGGCCGCATCTACCACCTGGACTGCCATTTCATGGATGAAGTGCGGGGCCACCTGATGGCGGAGCACGGCTTTACCCTGCAGTGCGAGGGCAGCGTTTTGTACGGTTTGTGCCGCAGCTGCGCCGCAAAGGAAGCCGAAACCGTTCACCCTGCACAAACCGAAAAAAATTGTGAATACCCGATTGACACGGCAGAAAAGCGTGATACAATTCGGTCAAGAAAAAGCGTTGACCGGGAAAAGTAAGGTCCACGCGGCCCTCTTCCAGAGAGCGCGGGCAGGTGCAAGCCGCGCAGAGAGCCGGACCTGAACGAACCCCCGTGAGCTTCCCCCTGAACCCGCCTCGGGCGCGTAGTAGGGGCAGACGTACGCCGCTCGTTATCGCGGCAGTGCTTTCAACGGGGAGAGCGCACAAAAGTGACTGGCGCCCCTGTGCGCCGGTAATTTAGGTGGCACCACGGATACGGCAGCATTCGTCCTAGCAAATGGGATGATTGCTGCCGTATTTTTTGTTTATTTTGATTTGTTTCAGAGGGGTAAGAAGTATGTGTTGTGTTATGGGTTACACGGGGCACGACCTGAGTGCCGCCAAATTCAAAGAATACCTGCTGCGCACCGTGACGCGCGGCCCGGACGATCAGCGCGTGGTGGAAGGGCCTTTCGGCTGATGGGCTTTGGCCGCCTTGCCATCATGGGCCTGACGCCGGAGGGAATGCAGCCGTTCTACCGCGGGGCCGACTGCGTGGTCTGCAACGGTGAGCTGTACGGCTTCCGGTTCGAGAAAGAGATCCTGAAGCGCCGGGGCTACAAATTCGCCTCCGACTGTGACTGCGAGATCCTGCTGCCGCTCTATTATGAGTATGGCCTCGACATGTTCCGCCACATGGACTCCGAGTTTGCTCTTATTCTGTACGATTCCCGCAAGGATCGTCTGATCGCGGCCCGCGACCCCATCGGCATCCGGCCGCTGTTCTACGGCTACTCCAAGTCCAGCCACCAGATCGCGTTCGCCTCCGAGATGCAGAACCTCATTGGCTGGTGCGACGACATCCGCCCGTTCCCCATTGGCAGCTACTACTGCGATGGCCGCTTTATCCGGTATGAGGACATCGCCGATGTGCCGGCCCCCATGGAGGACGACATGCCCACCATCCTGAAAAACATCCGCGAAAAGCTCATTGCGGGCGTGGAGAAGCGGCTGGACGCCGATGCCCCGGTGGGCTTCCTGCTCTCCGGCGGCCTCGATTCCTCGCTGGTCTGCTCCATTGCGGCCAAAAAGCTGGGCAAGCCCATCCGGACGTTTGCCATCGGCATGGACACCGACGCCATCGACCTGAAATATGCCCGCCAGACCGCAGAGTATCTGGGCAGCGAGCACCATGAGATCATCATCAACCGGGACATGGTCATCAACAGCCTGGAAGAAGTCATCCGGCTGCTGGGCACCTGGGACATCACCACCATCCGCGCCAGCATGGGCATGTACCTGCTGTGCAAGGCCATCCACGAGCAGACTGACGTCCGCGTGCTGCTGACGGGTGAAATTTCCGATGAACTGTTCGGCTACAAATACACCGATTACGCCCCCACCGCCGACGCGTTCCAGCAGGAGAGCCAGAAGCGCATCCGGGAGCTGTACATGTATGACGTCCTCCGCGCCGACCGCTGCATCTCCGCCAACAGCATCGAGGCCCGTGTGCCGTTCGGCGACCTGGACTTCGTCCGCTACGTCATGGCCATTGACCCCGAAAAGAAGCTGAACAGCTACGGCAAGGGCAAATACCTGCTCCGCAAGGCCTTTGAGGGTGACTGGCTGCCCCCGGAGATCCTGTGGCGCGAAAAGGCTGCGTTCTCCGACGCCGTGGGCCACAGCATGGTGGACGATATCAAAGAGTATGCCGAGGGCCTGTACACTGAGGAAGAATTCCAGCTCCGCCGGGCCAACTACTCCGCCCACTGTATGCCGTTCACGAAAGAGAGCCTGCTCTACCGCGAGATCTTCGAGAAATACTACTACGACCAGAGCCGTACCATCGTGGGCTTCTGGATGCCCAACAAGGCATGGCCCAACTGCAACGTCAACGACCCCTCTGCCCGCGTGCTGGCAAACTACGGCGCTTCGGGCGTGTAATCAAGGAAACGAACGGAAAGCAAAAAATCCGCCCGGCAATGCCGGACGGATTTTTTTGTTTCTTCTCAAAATCACAGCTCGATCTTCTGGGCTGCTTTGGCGATCTCGGCCAGCAGGGCCACGAGCTTGGCCTCGTCCATCCGGCCGCTGTTGTTGGTAAAGGCGTAGAAGCACCCCTGCACGCAGAACGAGAGGACGATGCCGCGGCGGGGATCCGCCGTGAACGTGGGGTCCAGCTCCGCCACCCGCTTGCGCAGGCCCTGCTCGATGCTGTTGGCAAACACGCCCTGGCGGCTGCCCGAGAAGAGGATGTTGACGGCGCGCTGGTTCTGCACAAAGGCGCGGAACAGCCCCTGGGTCAGTTCCTCGGTGTGGTCCAGCGGGCGGTTCGGCCCAAAGTCGGTCACACAGGCAAGGATGTTGCCGATGACTTTGGTCTCCAGCCCGCTGGAGAGGGCGTAGATGTCCTCATAGTGGGCATAGAATGTGGATTTGTTGATGCAGGCCAGTGCGCACAGATCCTTGATCTTGATTTTTTCCAGCGGATTTTTGGCCCGCAGCTCCATAAATGCCTTTTCAATGGCACGGTCCGTTCTGGCAACGCGGATATCCAAAATAAACCACCTCTTTCCACGTTTGGTTGATTATCCAACCCTTTTCGTCTTTCGTCGATGGACAAGGGGTTGGTCTTTTTTTAGAATAAAATTGGGGTTACTCTTTCTGGTACAGCAGCCCCTTTTCAGCCAGAGCAGCCTTGACGCGGCGGAAGCTTGCTTCGTCCGGGCAGTGGAGGGTGTGCAGGTGCACGCCGCCGGTCATCCGGCTCAGCAGGCACTCCGGCGTATCCGCCGCCTGCCGGAGGAACAGGTCCACATCGTAGCGGCTGGCAAGGTTCAGGTTGCCGCGCAGCTCGCCGTACAGCGGGTTCTCCACGGCCACATCCACCACCACGCCGCCCTGGTCCACCACGGTGTACAGCTCGGCGCGCATCTCCTCGGCCGTGCGGTGGACACAGGCCAGGATGCCCGTGTAGCCTTTGGCCGCCGGGTGGAGCTGGTAGCCCCGGGGCGTGGCGTCGATCTGGGCCCCGGCCGCCCGCAGCAGGGCCACGTCCCCCACCACGATCTGGCGGGAGACCCCCAGTTCCCCGGCCAGCAGGCTGGCGCTCATGGGCTCGCTGGCACCCGTCAGCCGTGTCAGTATCCTTTCCCTCCGCTGTGCAGCGTTCATCCCACTCTCCCCTTTCACTTCTCTCTTATCATAGCAGAAGCCGTGCCCCGGCGCAAGCTCAGTGTTTCAGCCGCAGCAGGGCCGCGTAGTTGGAGGGCACCTGGACTTTCATCCGGCCCCAGCCCACCTCGGCCAGCAGCTTCTGCCCGCCCACGGTGTCTTCCATCAGGTCCTCGTAACCGGAGGCCTCCACGGGCAGCTGGAATTCCATCTGCACCGGGGTGTCACCGTTGTTCATCACGGCCACGATGGCCTCGCCGTCTTTCACCCGGGCGTAAGCGTAGCCCTGGGTGGTCAGGCTGAGCTCTTTGAATTCCCCGCTGCTCAGTTCCGGGTATTCCGCATGGAGTTTGCCCAGCTTTGCATAGACACTGGTGACGAAATTCGTCTTCTCGGCGTCCTTGTAGTCGTCCAGATTCAGGCAGGGGCGGAGCGGCCAGTCGCTTCCCCACTCTTTTTTGCCCTCAATGCCAAATTCCGAGCCATAATAGATGGACGGAATGCCCCAGAGCGTATATACTAGAATGGCAATGTGGCGGATATGCTCTTTGTTGCGCAGCTTGTTGGGCAGGCGCTCCACATCGTGGTTATCCGAGAAGAGATAGAGCTTTGTATCATGGCACAGGCCCTGCAGGCGGCGCATGGTGTGGGCGATCTCAAAATAGTTGTGGTCGTTGTGGCCGCTCCACAGCCCCTTGTGCAGCTCGTAGTTGGTCACGGAGTGGAGCATCTCGGGGTTGGCCCAGCGGCTGTAATCGCCGTGGATGACCTCTCCCATCAGCCAGAACTCGGGCTTGACCTCGTTGGCCAGGCGGCGCAGGCCTTTCATGAAGTCAAAGTCCAGCACATCGGCCGCGTCCAGCCGGATGCCGTCGATGTCAAATTCATCCACCCAGAAGCGGATGGTGTCAAAGTGGTAATTCTGCACCTCGGGGTTGCGCTGGTTCAGCTTGACCAGCAGGTTGAAGCCGCCCCAGTTGCCGTAGGAAAAACCATCGTTGTACTCGTTGTTGCCCCAGAAATTCACATCACAGAACCAGTCTTTATACCGGGCGTTCTCCCGGTTGGCTTTCAGGTCCTGGAACGCGAAGAAATCCCGGCCCACATGGTTGAACACACCGTCCACGATGACTTTCTGGCCCCGGGCGTGGCAGCCGGCCACAAATTCCTTAAATTCCTCGTTGGTGCCAAGGCGGCGGTCCACCCGGCGGTAATCAATGGTATCGTAGCCATGGGAACCGCTCTCAAACAGCGGGCCGATATAAATGGCCGTGCAGCCGATCCGTGCCGCGTGTTCTGCCCAGGCGTTCAGCTTTTCAAAAGCGCCGGGGGTGGGCTGGCCGTCGTTTTCGTGGGCACAGCCGCAGAGCCCCAGAGGGTAAATGTGATAAAATACCGCGTTGTCATACCAAGCCATTGTCAATCAACCGCTCCTCTTATTCGTAAATCATGCTGCATACAGCAGCTTCAGTATAGCACAAAATGCTTCGTTTTCAAAATATCAAATGTAAGGAGTCTTTTGCATGATGTATCCCTCCCTCCCCCAGAGCTTTTTTGTTGGCGAATGCTTTGACGCTTACCGCATCCTCGGCGCGCACCCGGCCCAAGGCCCCCATGGGGAAGAGGGCTGGCGGTTCAACGTCTGGGCCCCCGGTGCCACCGCCGTGGAGATCTGCGGCGGCTTTGATGGCTGGGGCCCCGGCGTGCCCATGGAAAAAGCCGACACCGGCCTGTGGAGCGGCTTCATTGCGGGCCTTGCCGAGGGCGACCTCTACAAATACCGGGTCCACGGGGCGGACGGCAGCGTCGTGCTCCACTCCGACCCCTACGCCTTTTCCACCGAGCTGCGCCCCGGCACCGCCAGCCGCCTGGCAAGGCTGGACTTCCGCTTTGACGACAATGCCTGGATGGAGCGGCGGGACAAATGCCGCAACCTGCCCCTGAATATCTACGAGCTCCACGCGGGCAGCTGGAAACAGAAACCCAACGCCACAAAGCCCGATGGCTCTGACGGCTGGTACGATTACGAGGAGCTGGCCCGGGAGCTGATTCCCTGGCTGCTGGACCACCACTTCACCCATGTGGAGCTGCTGCCCCTGGCCGAGCATCCCTTTGACGGCAGCTGGGGCTACCAGACCACCGGGTATTTCTCCGTCACCAGCCGGTACGGCAGCCCGGCTCAGTTTGCCTCGTTCGTCAACGCCTGCCACCGGATGGGCATTGGCGTCATTATGGATTTTGTTCCCGTCCACTTTGCGGCCAACGCCGACGCTCTGGCCCGCTTCGACGGCACCTATCTCTACGAGTACGACAGCGACGTGGGCCACAGCGAGTGGGGCACCTGCAATTTCAACTACTACCGGGGCGAGATCCGCAGCTTTTTGAACAGCGCCGCCGCCCTCTGGATGGATGTCTACCACTGCGACGGCATCCGGATGGACGCCATCTCCCGGGCCATCTACTGGCAGGGTGACCCCAACCGGGGCGTGAACGAGGGGGCCCTCAACTTCCTGCGGGGGCTCAACCACGGCCTGAACGAGCGCTGGCCCACCGGCATCTACACCGCCGAGGACTCCACCAACTTCCTCAAAGTGACCGCCCCCACCCGGTACGACGGCATCGGCTTTGATTACAAGTGGGACATGGGCTGGATGCACGACACGCTGGATTACTTTGCCACCCCGTTCGGGGAGCGGCCGGACGCCTACCACAAGCTGACGTTCAGTATGCAGTATTTCTACAATGAGCTGTACCTGCTGGCCCTCAGCCACGACGAAGTCGTCCACGGCAAGAAGACCATCATTGATAAGCTCTGGGGCACCTACGAGGAAAAATGCGCCCAGTTGCGCACCCTGTATCTTTATATGTATACCCATCCGGGCAAAAAGCTCAACTTTATGGGCAACGAGATGGCACATTTCCGGGAGTGGGACGAAAAGCGCCCGCTGGACTGGGACCTGCTCAAGTACCCGTTCCACGACAGCTTCCAGAAATTCTTCGCCGCCGTCTCCCGCCTGTATGCCACCGAGCCCGCCCTCTACGACGGGGAGTACAACCCGGACTGCTTTGAGTGGGTGGCCTGTGAGAGCCGCGCCGAGGGCGTGTACGCCTGGCTGCGCAAGGGAGCCGGACAGAACCTGCTCTGTGTGATGAACACCCAGAACACCGCCCACAAAAAGTTCCCGCTCTACCTCAAGTTTCCCTGTGGGGCCGAAGAACTGCTGAACACCGAGGCCTCCGTCTGGGGCGGCGCGGACAAGTCCCGCACGAAAACATTCCACACCACCGACGGCGGCGTCTACGGCCGGGACTACACGCTGGCCATCGACCTGCCCGCCATGGGCAGCCGCCTGTTCCGCCTGAGCCCGGAAGCCCTCCACCCGGAGGCCGCCCAGGCCAGCGCGGCATTGGCCCTGAACCAGAAGCGGAAAGCCGCCCGAGCCGCAAAAGCCCCCGCAAGCAAATCCAAAAAGTAATATTGCATTTAAAATATCCCGTCTGCTGAAAATGCAGCGGGATATTTTGCGTCCTGGCCCGTGGGCACTCTTGTCAGCCCCCGCCCCGGTTTGTTATACTGTAAGATGAAAAAGTTTAAATTTCATCTTTCATGGCTTCCCTGATCGGAAAGACTCCCTCCGGTCGGAGGGAGATGTCGCATACGCGACAAAGGGAGGCTACTCCGCGACAGGCTCGTAAAGCGAGATGGAGCGGTGAGAGGTTTTCAATAAGGAGAGTATTACACCATGGAAAAGAAAAAGTACAATTTCCCCGAAGTCAAGCTGGGCCAGTACAAGGGTCTGGCCGTCACCCGCCATGTCCGGCCGGTGACGGAAAAGACACTGGACATCGAGATGGTGCACCAGACCCGGATGCACGCCACCTACCGCCCCACTCAGGAGCCCGCCAAGCGCGGCTGCCGCGTCCTGCTGGATTTTGCGGGCTACATGGACGGCAAGGAGATTCCCGACAGCCGGATGGAAAAAGTGATGGTGGTGCTGGGTGACGGCAAGCTGATGCCCGCCGCCGAGCAGGCCATCTACGGCCACCGCGCCGGGGAGACGTTCCGCTTCGATTTTACTTACCCCGCTGAGTTCCGGGTGCCGGAGCTCTCCGGCAAGACCGCCCAGTTTGAGATCAACCTCCGCTCGGTGACCGAGAAGCACACCCCGGAGCTGACGGAGGAGTTTGCCAAGTCCATCGGTTATGACTCTCTCGCCGCCATGCGGGAGTCGATCCGGGCCCAGAAGCAGAAGATCCATGAAGAGGGTGCCGACCGCGCCGCCGGCCAGCGCCTGCTGGAAATGGCCGGGGCCAACATCGAGGTCCACATTGCGCCCGAAACGCTGGACCGCACTGCTGACAACGAGATGAAGCTGCTGGGCGAGCGGCTCTCCCGCAGCGGCCTGACCGTGGAACAGCACTGCAAGAACAGCCACACCACCCCGGAGGCCCTGCGCCAGCGCTACCGCGACGAGGCCGAGAGCCGGGTCCGGGTGATGCTGGCCGCCCGCGCCATTGCCGAGGCCGAGCAGATCGTCGTCCACCCGGAGGAGGTCAACGCCGAGTACCGCCGTCTGGCCGCCCTGCAGGAGACCCCCGAGGCCGAGATCCGCAAGGTGCTGACCGAGGACGCCGTGGCCGCCGCCCTGGCCGCCAAAAAAGTGCAGCGTTTTCTGTTGGATCACGCCGAAGTCACCTCTGTGACCGACAGCGCCGAAAAGGAGTGAGCCGCGCATGAGCATCTTTACCCGGTACGCCATGGATGCGCTGATGAAGACCTCGCATCCGGAGATCAACCGCCGTCAGTGCTGGAACCTGCACCCCCACCGCACGCCCTGCACCACCTGTAAGGACATCTGCCCCTACGGCGACCAGATCTTCACCCGCCCAAACCTTGTCAAAGACTGGGATCCCTGCACCGACTGCGGGCTCTGTGTTTCGGCCTGCCGCAGCGGCTGCATCGCCCCCTCGCCGGAGCAGGTGCAGCGGGACACCACCCCGGCAGACAACGATAACGATACCATCTGGATCGGGTGCGAGAAGAGCACCCGCAAAAATACCATCACCCGGCTCTGCATCTCGGCTCTCTCCTGGGAGGCGCTGGCCTACCTGGCCCTGAGCAAGAAGATCGTGCTGGATCTGACCCCCTGCGGCGAGTGCGAGAACGACCTGTGCGCCGAGCAGCTGCGCAAGGAGCTCACCCGGCTGGTGGAATTCTTTGGCCCTACCGTGTTCGAGGCCCGGTTCACCCTGGCCTATGAGCTGGAGGACGCCCCTTATCACGTCAAAGAGCTGTCCCGCCGGGAGATGATGGAACAGCTGACCGAGGGCTCCAAATCCGGCACCAAAAAGCTGCTGCAAAAGCTGCCCGGCCTGCGGGACGAGGAGGACGCCGGCATGGACTTCCGCCTGCTGCTCCACCAGCGCGCCAAACAGCTCAAGGCCGCCATGGAAACACCCCTGCGCTACGGCTACTACCTGCCCAATGTGACAGACAAGTGCTTTGGCTGCGGCAAGTGCGAAAAATCCTGCCGGGCCAACGCCCTCAAGGTGGAAGACCTGCCCGACGGCCAGACCCGCATCGTGGTCACCCCCTGGAAATGCGGGGAGTGCGGCATCTGCGTGGCGTCCTGCTCCAACCACGGCATCGACGGGATGAAGCTCCGCCAGCTGACCACGCTGGGCCCCGTGAGCATTTACAAGTGCACCAAGACCCTCTGCGCCGACTGCGGCAAGCCCATTGCACCGGACTCCGTGGATGGCATCTGCTCGGTCTGCCGGATCAAGCGCCGCACCAAAAAGCGGCAGGAGGAGGCCGCCGCCCGCGCCAAGGAGCGCGCGGCAGAGCGGGAGGCCAAGCGCGCTGCCGAGGAAGCAGCCAAAACCGCCGCGGAGGAGTCCGCCAAAGCAGCGGCTCAGGAGCTGGCCGCTGAAAATGCCGCCGCTTCCGCCGAAACCGCGGTTCCTGCTGCCCCGGCAGCGGCCCCGGAGGCCGCCGCCCCCACCGCCAGCATCTGATCGCCGGCATGCAAAACGGGCCGCAATGCGGCAAAAAACAATTGACGCCGGAGCCAATCAATGCTATACTTTGGCTAACCACCTGTGTGGCCGGAGGACTGTTACAAAGGAGTAACGGATGTATTTCCGTTGCTCTTTTTTCATAGGCTGCCCGCGGGGCAGTTGGCGGCACCTCCCCCGCTGCTGGGAAACAGCGGGCAAAACAACACGAACGCAAAATGCAAAACCGAAGAAAAGAGGGAATCATCATGACTCATTCGATCACCCGTCGTCAGTTCCTCAAGGCCAGCGGTCTGGCAGCCGTCGGCACCTGTGCAGCTGGTCTGCTGAGCAGCTGCGGCGGCAGTTCTTCCGCTGGCAGCTCCGCGGCTTCCGGTACGGCTTCTGCAGGCGGCAGCAGCTATACCATCCTGTACGACAGCCAGCCTTCCACTCTGAACTACCTGACCACCGCTTCCGACCTGGAGATGCAGGTGGGTGCCAACTGCGTGGACACCCTGGTGGAGTACGACAACAAGGGTGTGATGAAAGAGGGCCTGGCCACCAACTGGGACTGGGATGTGGACACCCTGACCTGGACGTTCCACCTGCGTGACGAGAACTGGGTGGACTGCAACGGCGAAGTCGTTGCTCCCGTGACCGCGCAGGACTTTGTGGACGCCCTGAAGTACGTCCTGACCCCGGACTACGCTTCCTCCAACGTGGACCTCGTCACCTCCTACATTGCAGGCGCTGACGATTACTACAACTACTACGTCTACCTGGCCAACGCCAACGGCGGCATCGTGGACGATGACGGCACCACCTACACCGTGGATGCTTCCGGCGTGGTCACCGTGGCAGGCCCGGACGGCACCACCACCTACGCTCCCGTTGATTTTGAGGACGTGGGCGTCCACGCTGTGGATGAGCACACCCTGACCTACACCCTGACCTACGATTTCCCTGGCTTCCTGAGCCTGCTGTGCTACCTGCCCTATGAGCCCGCTTACGGCCCCCTGCTGGAAGAGGTCGGTGACCAGTTCGCCACCAGTGCAGAGACCACCTACAGCTGCGGCGCTTACTACCTGGCTGAGTACGAGTCTCTGGAGACCTGGATCATGAAGAAGAATCCGGAGAACTACGACGCCGACAACGTCTTCATCGAGACGATCAGCCGCATCTACAACGCTGAGGCCAGCGTCAACGGCCCCGAGATGATCAAGCGCGGCGAGATCGACGAGGCTACCATCGGCTCCGACATCCTGGACAGCTGGCTGGCCGACGATACCACCAAGGACATGGTCTCCATGGATCGTCCCAACACCAACTACACCTACTTCTACATGTTCAACTTCTGCCCGCTGCCCCACAATTTCTCCAACGCCACCGTGGACGGCCTGGATGCAGAGTACGAACCCGAGAACTGGGCCAAGGCGATCAACAGCACCAACTTCCGCAAAGCATTCCTGTACGGCATCAACAACGCCGTCACGCTGGCTGTCAAGGCTCCCGAGGCTACGAGAACTATAAGCTGAACACCGTTACTCCGCCCAGCTTCTGCGCCAACAGCGAGGGCGTGGATTACCTGCAGTGCGGCGACCTGGCCAACATCACCGAGTTCTTTGACGAGGCCAAGGCCAAGGAGTACCGCGATGCCGCCGTGGAGGAGCTGACCGCGGCCGGTGCGACGTTCCCCATCAAGGTGCAGCTGCCCTACAACCCCTCCTCTGTGGACTGGGACAAGCAGTGCCAGGTGCTCAAGCAGCAGCTGGAGAGCGTGCTGAACGACGGCTTCAACTTCATCGACATCATCATCACCGCCGGCCCGTCCGACGGCTTCCTGTCCACCGTCCGCCGCAACGGCAAGTTCTGCTTCCTGCTGTGCAACTGGGGTGCCGACTACTCTGACCCCCAGACCGAGTCCGACCCGTTCTATCAGCCGAGGGCGACCGCGGCAGCCGCTACGCATTCCTGCGCACCGGCGTGGAGGATGGCTACATTACCGGCGAGACTGCTGATGCCGTGCTGAACTACATGAACGCCATTGAGGAGGCCACCGCCATCACCGAGGACATCGACGCCCGCTATGACGCCTTTGCCAACGCCGAGGCTTCCCTCATCAACAACGCTCTGGTCGTTCCCATGGGCATGAGCGTGCCCAATTATCTGGCTACCCGCCTGAACTACTGGGAGGGCCAGTACGCTTCCACCGGCTTCTCCAACAAGCGCCTCAAGGGCATCCATGTGCTGGATCACTACGTTTCCATGGCCGAGTACGAGGCCAACCGCGACGCCCGCTGAATTTTACATGAAGCAAATTTCATTTTGAACTGACCATCTTGTAATATTTTCAAAAGCCCTGTATGGTTTTGGCCGTACAGGGTCTTTTTTATCGCCCTTTCTGATTAATTTTTCAACAAAAATGGGCAAATCACTTTCCAAAAGTAGTTTTTTGTTGTATTCTATTCCTATCCGTTATTACAAAACAAAGAGAGAGGGGTGCGCGCAGATATGCTCAAATATCTGGCGAAACGTGTCGGGCGCTCGATTTTGACACTGTTCATCATCGTCACGCTCGTGTTCTGTCTTCTGCGGCTGATGCCGGTGGAGGGCTATTTTGCGAACTATGAAAAAATGACCGAGGTACAGATCCAGGCCGGCCTGCAGTCCATGGGCCTGCTGGACCCGCTCCCGGTGCAGATCGTCCGTTTCTGGAAAGATGCCCTGCATGGCGACCTGGGCGTGAGCCATATTTATAAGGTCAACGCTTCCGTCACCGGCATCCTGGCCAAGAAGCTGCCCATCTCGGTGCAGATGGGTGTATACGCCATGCTGCTGAGCCTTGTCATCGGCATCCCCATGGGCATGTTCATGGGGCGTTTTAAATCCCGCTGGCCGGATAAGATCGGCACCGCCATCATCGTGCTCATCCAGGCAGTGCCCAGCGCCGTGTACTACCTGTACATCCAGATGTATGGCACCACGGCACTGGGCGTGGGCCTGCTGTTTGACGCCTCCAACTGGAAATACTGGGTGCTGCCGGTCTGTTCCATGAGCCTGGGCAACATTGCGTTCTACGCCATGTGGCTCCGCCGCTACATGGTGGACGAGAGCAACAAGGACTACGTCCGCCTGGCACGCGCCAAGGGCGTGAGCGAGAATAAGATCGCGCTGAAGCATATCTTCCGCAACGCCATGGTCCCGCTGGTGCAGTACATTCCCTCCGCGTTCCTGAACACCGTCGTCGGCTCCATCTACATCGAGAGCCTGTACAGCATTCCCGGCATGGGCGGCCTGCTGGTCACCTGTGTGCAGCGCCATGACAACACCATGGTGCAGGGCATCGTGCTGCTGTACGCCTGTGTGGGCATCATCGGCCTGATCCTGGGCGACCTGCTCATGGTGCTCATTGATCCCCGCATCAGCCTTGGCAAGAAAGAAGGTGGCCGATAATGCTGTTCCGCATCAAAGACGAAAAAGCAAAGAAGCTGGAAGCCCAGCTGAACAAACTGCAGAAAGACGGTCCCGCTGCCTGGGCCAAGCTGCCGGAAGACGAGCTGTTCACCCCCGCCGGGTTCCGTTCCGAGCAGGCCGAAGCCACGGGCTACTCCAACTACAGCTACTGGGGCAGCACGTTCCGCGCGTTCTTTAAGAACAAGCTGGCCGTGGTCCTGCTGGTGGCCCTCATCGCCGTAGTGGCGTTTGCCTTCTTCCAGCCCCACCTGCCCGGCCAGGTAGACCCCAACCTCTGCGAGGTGGATCCTGCCACCGGCGTGCAGTACCGCAACATTGCCCCCGGTGAGATGGGCTTTATCTGGGGCTCCAACGCCATCGGCCAGGATCTGTGGGCCCGCATCTGGGCCGGTGCCCGCACCAGTCTGATCATCGCGTTCTTCGTGGCCCTCATCGAGGCCGTGGTAGGCATCACCGCCGGTGTGCTGTGGGGCTATGTCCGCCAGCTGGATTTCTTCTTTACCGAGCTGTACAACATCTGCGATAACGTTCCCTCCACCATCATCCTGATCCTGATCTCCTATGTGGCTTCCCCCAGCATCAAAACGCTGATCCTGGGCATGTCCATCACGGGCTGGATCGAGATGGCGCGCTTTATCCGTAACCAGATCCTCATCATCCGCGACCGGGATTACAATGTGGCCTCCCGCTGCATCGGCACCCCCACCAGCCGGATCGTGCTGCGCAACCTGCTGCCCTATCTGGTCAGCGTCATCATGCTGCGGATGGCTTTGACCATCCCCGCCGCCATCGGCAGTGAGGTGTTCATCACCTACATCGGCCTGGGCCTCTCGGTGGAGACGCCCTCCCTGGGCAACCTCATCAACGATGGCCGCAAGGTGATGATGCAGGCAGGCCTGCGCTACCAGCTGCTCTACCCCACCATCATCCTCAGCTTTGTCACCATCGCGTTCTATCTGATCGGCAACGCCTTCTCGGACGCTGCCGACCCGAAGAACCATCTGCAATAAAAAGGAGGGACAGACGATGCAAAAAAATCAGCTGATCCTCTCGGTCAAAGATCTCAACATCAAATTCAACCTCCGTGGAAAAGTCCTCCATGCCATCCGCGGCATCGACCTGGACGTCTACCACGGCGAAGTCCTCGCCATCGTGGGCGAGTCCGGCTCCGGCAAGAGCGTGTTCACCAAATCGTTCATGGGCCTGCTGGACGCCAACGGCTCCATTTCCAGCGGCACCATTGATTACTACGGTGCCGACGACGGCAAGCCCATCCGCCTCTCCGAGCTGACCAAAGAAAAAGACTGGCTCAAGGTCCGCGGCCACGAGATCGCCATGATCATGCAGGACCCCATGACCAGCCTCAACCCCCTGAAGACCATCGGCGACCAGATCATGGAGGCCGTGGAGCTGCATCAGGGCCTCAAGGGCAAGGCCGCCAAAGAGAAAACGTTGGAATACCTGCGGGATGTGGGCATCACCGACGCCGAGAAGCGTTTTGACCAGTACCCGCATGAGTTCTCCGGCGGTATGCGCCAGCGCGTGGTCATTGCCATTGCGGTAGCCTGCAACCCGCAGATCCTGATCTGCGACGAGCCCACCACGGCACTGGACGTGACCATCCAGGCACAGATCCTGGAGCTGCTGAAAGAGATGCGGGTAAAGTACAACCTGACCATCATCCTCATCACCCACGACCTGGGCGTTGTGGCCAATATCGCGGACCGGGTGGCCGTCATGTATGCCGGCGACATCGTGGAGATCGGCACCTCGGACGAAATTTACTACGACCCCCGCCACCCCTACACCTGGGCCCTGCTGTCCAGTATGCCCCAGATGGGCATCAAGGGCGAAGACTTGTTCAACATTCAGGGCACGCCCCCCAACCTGTTTACCGAAATTCACGGCGACGCTTTCGCGCCCCGCAACCCGCAGGCGCTCAAGATCGACTTCGTCAAGCGTCCGCCGTATTTCAATGTCAGCCTCACCCACAAGGCCAAGACCTGGCTGCTGGACCCCCGGGCCCCCAAGATTGACCCGCCGGCGGCTGTGCAGATGCTGAAAGAGGAGGGCATGTGATATGGCAGAAGAACAAAAGCGCGAAGTTCTGGTGGAGGTCAAGAACCTTGAGGTGACTTATGGCTCCGGCCGCAAGGCTTACAAGGCCGTGAGCAACGCCAACTTCATCATTTATAAAGGCGAGACCTTTGGCCTGGTGGGCGAGTCCGGTTCCGGCAAGACGACCATTGGCCGCGCCATCATGCGCATCCTGCCCACCTCGGGCGGCGAGATCCTCTACAAGGGCCAGAAGATCAACGGCAAGATCTCCCACGCGCTGGACAAACAGATCATCAAGGAGATTCAGATGATCTTCCAGGATCCCCAGTCCTCCCTGAACGAGCGCGCAAAGGTCAGCTACATCGTGGGCGAGGGCCTGATGAACGTCCGGCCCGACCTCTCCGCTGCCGAGCGGGAAGCCAAAGTGCGTCAGGCCCTGCTGGACGTGGGCCTGCTGCCGGAGTTTGCCTCCCGTTTCCCCCATGAGTTCTCGGGCGGCCAGCGCCAGCGCATCGGCATTGCCCGCGCCCTCATCGTGGAGCCGGAGTTCATCATTGCCGATGAGCCCATCTCCGCGCTGGACATGTCCATCCGCGCTCAGGTGCTCAACCTGCTGCGCCATATCCAGAAAGAGCGGAACATCACCTACCTCTTCATCGCTCACGACCTGTCCGTGATGCGGTACATCTCGGACCGCATCGCCGTCATCCACAAGGGCGACATCGTGGAGCTGGCCGATGCTGAGGAGCTGGTGACCCACGCCATCCACCCCTACACCCGCAGCCTGCTCTCAGCCATCCCCATGCCCAGCCCCCGCCGGGAGCGGAACAAGCATCTGCTGGTGTACGACCCCTCCATGCACGATTACAGCAAGGAAGCGCCTCAGTGGCGGGAGCTGCGCCCCAACCACTTTGTGCTCTGCAGCGAAGCCGAAGCTAAGCAGTGGCTGAGTGAAATGTAAACGTCCCGCGCTTTCTTTGCTACATTTCACACGCTCTGTTTATTGACTTTTCCGGGCTGCTCAACTACAATAGTCAGGATGGATTCCCATCCCGTTCTGCTGCCCTGGTGTGAGGGCGAGAAAAGATAAAAGGAAATGGATGATTCAATGACTACACCGGAAAATGTTCTCTACGCGTCTACGGCGCGTCCCTGGCTGAAATATTACGCACAGAAGTATATTGACCAGACCCTGCCCACCTGCTCGGCATTTGATTACGTCTGCCAGCAGAACAAGAACCGCCTGGGCGAGGCGGCCCTGAATTATTACGGCCGCAAGTTCACCTATGCGGACTTCATCGTCAATGTGAAAAAGACGGCAGCCGCGCTCCGCGGTGTCGGCGTCAAAAAGGGCGATATCATCACAGTGGTCAGCGTGATGACCCCGGAGGTCATCTACGCGTTCTACGCTGCCGACCTCATTGGTGCCACCCTGAACCTGGTGGATCCCCGCTACAGCGTCGAGGGCATCCGCGATTACATTGAGGAAGTGGACTCCCACCTGCTCATCTGCCTGAACGTGGTGTACGAGCGCTGCCGTCAGGCCGCCAAGCGCACCCATGTGGAGCGTGTGATCGTCCTCTCCCCGGCCGACTCCCTGCCGTTCCCGCTCAGCGTCGGCTACAAGATGACCAGCCCCGATAAGAACAAGTACAAATCCAACGTTCTGCACTGGAAGCAGTTCCTGGAGGGCGGCGAGGGCCAGAGCACCGCCGCGGAGCCTTACTCCCCGGACCACGCCTGCGTGGTGGTCCACACCGGCGGCACCACGGGCTCGCCCAAGGGCGTCATGCTGACAGACAACAGCTTCAACGCCATTGCACAGCAGTTCTCTGCCTATGACACCCTGTTCCAGAAAGGGCAGAAGCTGATGAACATTATGCCCCCGTTCATCGCCTACGGCTATGCCTGCGGCGTGCACCTGCCGCTGGTGCTGGGCCTGACGGTGATCATCATCCCCAACCTGGACCCTGCCAAGCTGGGCAGCCTGGTGCTCAAGTACAAGCCCGAGATCATGTTCGGTGTGCCCGCCCACTACCAGCAGCTGGCCGCCGACCCGAAAGTTCAGAAAAAAGACCTCTCGTTCATTCACAACTACGCGGCTGGCGGCGACGCCATTTCGCTGGGCGCGGAGAAGACGGTCAACGAATTCCTGGCCTCCCACAACGTGGAGTACCCCATGGCCAAGGGCTATGGCATGACGGAAGTTGCCTCGGCCGCCACTGTGGCCGCCGGTAAGAACAACAAGCCCGGCAGTGTGGGCATTCCCATGGTCAACACCCTCGTCTCGGCGTTTGAGCCAGGCACGGACAAAGAGCTGCCCATTGGTCAGCGCGGCGAGCTGTGCATCAGCGGCCCCGCCACCATGAAAGGCTACTACAACAAACCCGACGAAACGGCCATGATCCTGCACAAGCACCCGGATGGCCGCGTCTGGGTCCACACCGGCGATATCGGCTATATCGACGAGGACGGCTTCGTCTACCTGGATTCCCGCATCAAGCGGCTCATCATCCGGCACGACGGCTTCAAAGTCTTCCCCTCCATGATCGAAAACGTGGTCAGCCAGCACCCCGCCGTGCACCAGTGCTCCGTTGTGGGCTGTGCCGATCAGGACCATGTGCAGGGCCGCCTGCCATTCGTGTACATCGTGCTCACCCCCGCCGCTGCTGGTGTCAAGAAAAAACAGCTGATCAAAGAGCTGCGCCAGATGTGCGAGGAGGAGCTGCCCGAATACGTCCAGCCTGTGGCCTACAAGTTTGTGCCGGAGCTCCCCATGACCCCGGTGGGCAAGGTAGACTATCGCAAGCTGGAAGAGGAGATCACTCCCCGCGATTACTGAGATTTTTGATGGGAAAGAAGGAACCACACCGTGAAAAAGAAATTTGTCAGCCTGCTGCTGGCAGCCGCTCTGGTGTTCTCGCTGGGCGTCCCCGCCTTTGCTGAGACTGCTGGGCGTCCCCGCCTTTGCTGAGACTGCCAAGG